>JAQGMU010000622.1 GCA_028292195.1 Ramlibacter sp.
AACTGCACCGCGAATTCCGCGTCGACCATTGCCCCCGGGCTGTGCTTCACGTCGAAGCGCGCCGGCTTGACCGGATGCGCGGCGCCGACTTTCTCGCGCATGGCCTCGATCTCCAGGCGCAACGCGTCGACGCTGCGTGGCGCGGTGACCACGGCTTCGCGCACCAGGTCGAAGCGCGCGCGCAAACTGTCCATGCCCAGCACGAAGCGCGCACGCGTCATTGCCTGGTGTTCCCAGGTCCATGCCGTGTTGCTGCCGCGGCGCTGCTGGTAGTTCGCATACGCTTCGAAGGTCGTGATCAGCAGGCCCGAGCTGCCGTTCGGCCGCAGCTCCGGATGCTGGCCCGACTGCGACAGCACCAGGAACTGCACCGCGAATTCGGCGTCGACCATTCCGCCCGGGCTGTGCTTCAGGTCGAAGCGCTCGGGCCGCACGTGGTGGGCGGCCCGCACCTTTTCGCGCATGGCGACGATCTCGCGCCGCAGCGCCGCCACGTCGCGCGGCGCGCTGATCACCGACTCGCGCACCGCTTCGAAGCGCGGGCGCAGCGTTTCCAGCCCCAGCACGAAGCGGGCGCGGGTCATGGCCTGGTGTTCCCAGGTCCATGCCGTGTTGCTGCCGCGGCCAAGCTGGTAGTTGCCGTAGGCCTGGAAGGTGGTGATCAGCAGGCCCGAGCTGCCGTTCGGGCGCAGCGCGGTGTCGATCTCGAACAGGTCGCCTTCGGCCGTCTTGGTCGACAGCCAGTTGATCAGCTTGCGCACGAAGGCGGCATAGGCATCGGGCGCGCGCTCGTCCTCGTCCTCGTAGACGAACACGATGTCGAGGTCGCTGCCGTAGCCCAGCTCCTTGCCCCCCAGCTTGCCGTAGCCGATGATGGCGAACAGCGGCTCGTCGCGGTGCCGCTGCTTCAGGCGCTCCCAGCACCAGCGTGCCGTCACGCGCAAGGTGGCATCGGCCAGCGCGCTCAGTTCATCGGCCACCTGTTCCACCGTCAGCACGCCTTCGACGTCGCGTGCCAGCGTGCGGAACAGCTCCGCATGATGGGCGCGCCGCAGCAGGTTCAGCAGGGTTTCGTCGTCGTCCTCGCCGGTGATGGTCACCGAGCGTTGCCGGTGTTCCAGCTCGCGCTCGAAGTCTTCCGCGCTGAAGCGGTCGGTGAGCAGGTTGTCGCTGGCCAGCTCGTCGATCACGCCCGGGTGCTGCATCAGGTAGCGCGCCGGCCAGCGGGCCGCGCCCAGCACGCGCAGCAGCCGCTCGTGCACGCCGGGCCGCTCGGCCAGCAGGGCGAGGTAGCTTTCGCGCCGCAGCAGCGGCTCGATCCAGTCGGCCATGCGCAGCGCCGCCTGCTCGGTGACGCGGCCTTGCTCCAGCCACTGCGCGGTGCGCGTCAGCAGGCGGACCAGCCGGTTGCGGGCGTCGTCGCGCAGGGCGATCACGCGCGGGTGCTGGCGCCAGTGGTCGACGCGGTTGCGCAATTGCGCCGGCAGCTGGTCCAGCAGCGTGTCCAGGTCGGGCGGCGGCGCCTTGCCGTTGGCTGCCTTCGGGCCGACGCAGGCCTTGCACTCGGTGGCGCCGCCCAGCAGCTTGTCGAACTCCCCGGCCACCAGTTCGCGGTAGCCATCGAGCTCGTGCAGGAACGGGCGGCAGTCGGCGTAGCCCATGCTGCGGGCGATCCAGTTCAGGTCTTCGTCGCATCCCATCAGCACGTGGGTCTGCTGGTCGTCGAGGTACTGGATGCGGTGCTCGACCCGGCGCAGGAAGGTGTAGGCGTCGGCGAGCGCCTGCGCCGTGGCCTCGGTCATCAGGCCGGCGCGGGCCAGCCGCTGCAGCGCCTGCAGCGTCGGCCGGGTGCGCAGCTCCGGGAACTGGCCGCCGCGCACCACCTGCAGCAGCTGCACGGTGAACTCGATCTCGCGGATGCCGCCGCGCGACAGCTTGACGTCGTTGGCGCGCTCCGGCCGCCCGGCCGCGCGCCGCGCCGCATGCTCGCGGATCTGCCGGTGCAGCACCCGCAGCGCGTCGAACACCGCGTAGTCGAGATAACGCCGGAACACGAAGGGCAGCACCGTGCCGCGCAGGGCCTGGGCCCCGCCGTCGGCTATGCAGGCGCGCGGCGCCACCACCCGGCTCTTCATCCAGGCGAAGCGCTCCCATTCGCGGCCCTGCACCTGGAAGTATTCCTCCAGCGCGCCGACCGACACCGCCTGCGGGCCGGAATTGCCGTTCGGCCGCAGCGCCAGGTCGACCCGGAACACGAAGCCGTGCTCGGTGACGTCGCCGATCAGCCCGTAGATGGACTTGACCGCCTTGGCGAAGTATTCGTGGTTGGTGATGCGGCCGCGGCCCTCGGCGCCGCCGTCGGTCTCGCCGTCCTGGTCGTAGACGTAGACCAGGTCGATGTCGCTGGACACGTTGAGCTCGCGCGCCCCGAGCTTGCCCATGCCGACCACCCACAGCTGCGCGCGCCGGCCTTCTGGCGTGCGCGGCGCGCCATGCAGGAGGTCGAGGTCGTGGAAGGCCTGCCCGCAGGCGGTGTCGAGGGCGAATTCGGCCAGCTCGGTGACGGCGCCGGTGACGGTGGCCAGCGGCGCCTGCTGGTCGCAATCGAGCACCATCAGGCGTTCCAGCACCAGCTGGCGCAGCACCCGCAGCGCCGAGGGGACGTCAAGTCCGCGTGAAGCACGTAACGCTTCGTAGGCCACTGCCATGCTTTCGCCGGTCGGCGCGCCCGGCGGCAGCAGGGCCAGTTCACCGGCGTAGCGGCGGCGCAGCCGCTGGGCAAAGCGCGAATGGGACGAGAGCGGGGAGGCCGGCAAGGAGGCCGCGGCGCCAGCGTCCGTGCCCGGGATCGCGCCGTTGCCCTGGGCAGCGGCGCCCGACCAGCCTGAACCTAGCGCTGCGCCGAGGGTCATAATTCCTGCAAGTCCCAAGTTGACATGAACGCCACGCCGCCTTGCCCCTCACGGTCGCTGAAGTTTTTTGCCGCGGCCGTGAAGTGGTCCCTGTGGCTGCTGCTGGCCGCGTCGCTGCTGCTGGCATTGGCCTGGGGGGCGCTTCATGCCTGGATTGTGCCGCGAATCGGCGAATTCCGCCCCGCCCTGGAAATGCAGGCCGCGCGCGCCCTGGGGGTACCCGTGCGCATCGGCGCCATCATCGCCCGCAGCGAGGGCCTGATCCCCTCGTTCGAACTGCAGGACGTGGTGCTGCTCGACCCGAAGGGGCGCGAGGCATTGCGGCTGCCGCTGGTGGTGGCGTCGCTGTCGCCGCGGTCGGTCTGGCACCTGGGCTTCGAGCAGCTCTACATCCACGCGCCCCGCCTGGACATCCGGCGCGCCGCCGACGGCCGCATCTTCGTCGCCGGGCTCGATTTCTCGCACGGCGGCGACAACGAGGGCCGCAGCGCCGACTGGTTCTTCAGCCAGGGCGAATTCGTCATCGAGGATGGCACCGTCTCCTGGACCGACGAATTGCGCGGGGCGCCGACGCTGGCGCTGCGGCAGGTCAACTTCGTCGCCCGCAACGGGGCGCGCCGGCATGCCTTGCGGCTGGACGCGACCCCGCCGCCCGAATGGGGTTCGCGCTTCACGCTGGCCGCGCAGTTCCGCCAGCCGCTGCTGTCCACCCACGCCGGCCGATGGCGGCAGTGGAACGGCGAGATGCACGCCGACTTTTCCGCGGTGGACCTGTCGCAGCTGCGCCGCCATGCCAACCTGGGCTTCGACATCAGCCAGGGCCACGGCCGGCTGCGCGCCTGGGCCGACGTCGCCCTGGGCCAGGTCGTCGGCGGCACCGCGGACGTGGTGCTCAACGACGTCAGCGCCACGCTCGCGCCGCAGCTGCCGCCGCTGGCGCTGCAATCGATGTCGGGGCGGCTGGGCGGCAAGCGGCTCGATGGCGGCTTCCAGCTGGAAACGAGCGACCTGCAGTTCGTCACCCAGGAAGGCCAGCGCTGGCCGGGCGGCAACTTCAAGCTGGCGTGGACCGGCGCCGACGGCTCGCGGGTGGCCCAGGGCGAACTGCACGCCGACAAGCTCGACCTCGGCGCGCTGAGCCAGATCGCAAGCCGGCTGCCGCTCGGTGCCGCCACCCACGCCGCCCTGCAGGCCTATGCGCCGCAAGGGCTGGTGGACAGCCTGCAGGCGCGCTGGCACGGGCCGCTGGGCGCGCTGCAGAAGTACGAGGCGCATGGCCGCGCCAGCCGGCTCGAAGTGGCGGCGCAGGCGCGGGAGGACGGCAAGGCGGGCATTCCCGGCGTGCGCGGCGCCGCCCTCGACTTCGACCTGACGCAGGCCGGCGGCAAGGCAAGGCTCGCGATCACCCGCGGCGCGCTGGAATTCCCCGGCGTGTTCGAGGAACCGGCGCTGCCCTTCGACACGCTGAGCGCCGACGTGCAGTGGCAGGTGAACGGGCAGGACCTGAGCGCCAGCGTCAACAACCTGAAGTTCGCCAACGCCGATGCCCAGGGCGATGGCCAGGCCAGCTGGCGCACCACGCCCACCCGCGGCGTGGCCGGTGCGGCGCGCTTCCCCGGCGCGCTCGACCTGCAGGCCAGCATCAGCCGCGCCGACGGCGCGCGGGTCTGGCGCTACCTGCCGCTGGGCGTGCCGCAGTCGGCGCGCCACTACGTGCGCGACTCGGTGCAGAGCGGCACCGCCACCGCGGCGAAATTCAGGGTGAAGGGCGAACTGCGCAAGTTTCCGTTCGTCGACCCCAAGGACGGCCAGTTCCTGGTCACGGCGCAGGTGCAGGACGTCAACTTCGCCTACGTGCCGCGCCAGCTCCAGCACGGTGCCGTGGCTTGGCCGGCGCTCACGCAGCTGGCCGGCGAGCTGGTGTTCGAGGGCAACGGCATGCAGGTCAAGGGCGCCACCGGGCGGCTGGCAGGCGCGCCACGGCTGGCGGTGAAGGCCAGCGCGGACATCCCGGACTTCCGGCAAACCGAGGTTGACGTCCGCGGCCAGTTCCGCGGCCCGCTGGCGGAGGCGCTGGCCGTCGTCAACACCTCGCCGGTCAATGGCTTCATCAACCAGGCCCTGGCGCGCAGCACGGGCAGCGGCGACGCCGGCGTCGACCTGCACCTCGTCCTGCCGGTGCGCGAGATCACGCGCTCGCAGGTGCAGGGCACCGTCACGCTGGCCGGCAACGACGTGCAGATCACGCCCGAGACCCCGGCGCTGAGCCGGGCCCGCGGCACCGTGCTGGTCTCGGAAAAAGGCTTCCAGGTGGTGGGCGTGCAGGCGCGCGCGCTGGGGGGCGACTTGCGGCTGGAAGGCGGCACGCGGCCGGCGCTGCCGGGGGAGCCGGCGCAGGTGCAGCTGCGGGCCCAGGGCACCGTGACGGCGGAAGGCCTGCGGCAGGCGCGCGAACTCGGCGTCGTCGCGCGGCTGGCGCGCGACTTCAGCGGCAGCACCAGCTACCAGCTCGGGCTCGGCTTTCGCCGCGGCCAGCCGGAAGTGCTGGTGACCAGCAA
>JAQGMU010000653.1 GCA_028292195.1 Ramlibacter sp.
GTCCCCGGCCGGAAGGCCGAGCAATTCCTGCGTGCGCGCGGCAAGGTAGGTGCTGCCGGTGCGAAGGTCCCAGTCGAACACGCCTTCGTTGGATCCCGCCAGGGCGAGCGCGTAGCGCTCCTCGGACTGCCGCAGATCCTCTTCCACCCTCTTGCGATCGGTCACGTCCGTCGTCGCGATGCTGGTGCGCAGCAAGCGGCCCGTCGGATCGCGCAGGTAGAGGATCGCGCAGTGCATCCAGCGGACCTCTCCGTGCCGGATCACGCGCGTGTCGAATTCCAGCCGCTTGGTGTCGCTGTTGCGAACCTTGTCCAGCAGCGCCAGCACCCGGGCGCGGTCGTCCGGGTGAAACGGAAACAGGTCCAGCATCTGTTTCCGCGTCGTGATGGTCAGTTCCGGGGGGAGTCCCCATTGCTCGAGGATCGGCGGAGACGCATAGAAAATGTCCTCGTCGACGATCCAGTCCGCATGGCCGTCCCGCGCGGCATCGATCGCCAGGGCGAAACGCTCCTCGGATCGTCGCAAGGCGGCCTCGGACTGCCTGCGCTGGGCGTTCTCATGTTCCAGCTTCGCGTAGAACTGGGCGTTCTGGAGCGATATGGCGGCCTGCGACGCAAGCAGGTCGAGCGCCGTCTGGCGCGCGCGCGTGAAGACGTGGGGGGCCAGGTTGTTCTCGAGGTAGAGCACCCCGACGAGATCACCCTGGCTCCGCAAGGGCAGGCACAGCACGGAGCGCGGCGCATTCTGCCGGATGTATGCGTCGTCGGAAAACGCGTTCGGCGCGCTGGCATCGTCCAGGACGACGCTGCGGCCTTGCCGTGCCACGTCGGCGATGGCCTCGGGAAGGTCCATCGGCGTGACGGCCCTGCCCACCCGCCGCACGGTGACCCCGCCGTCGGACGACAGGGCGAGGGCCTCCAGGCGCCGCTCATCCCCCTTTTCCAGGATCAACAGCCCCCGTTCCGCGGCGGCGTGCTCGAGGGCGACCACCATCAATCGCTCGATCAGCCGGTCGGCCACGATCTCGCTGGACAGCGTCTGCGATACCTTGACGATGGACGCAAGGTCGACATGCTCGGCCGAAGTCTCGACCGTCGCGGGCCCGGCCGGGACCGTGGGGCGATCGATGCCGGGGAACTGCTGGTCCAGCAGGGCGACCTTGGCGCCGGCGCCCCAGCGCAGGTAGCCTTCGCGCGCCTCGCGCAGGTGGGCCCGGCCGGCACTCTCCGCCCCGAGCGAGAGACAGAAGCGCCCGGCCAGCTCGCTGGCGAGTGCGGCGTCCGGCGTGAATCCGTTGTCGGACGCGGACTTGATGGACGCCTTGTAGAGAGTCAAGGCTTCCAGGTCCCGTTCCTCGATGCGGGCGGATTCCGCCGCGACCAGTGCATGCTTGTGGAAGTAGGTTGCGGCGCAGCTGTCCGCCAGGCACGCCAGCACGGCGAGGTTCGCTGCAATCGATTCGCGGAATTCAGCCTGCCGGGGCGCGTCCGCCCCGGCATGGAGCTCCGCCATCGCGAGCGACTGGAAGACCCGGAAATCGACGGACTGCACCCGGGATTGGGCGGCCCACAGGATGGGAGCGGCCCTGGCGGCGAACTCCAGCGCGCCGGCCGCGTCGCCCAGCATGAACAGCCGCTGCATCCGCAGGCTCCAATGCAAGCAGGCGTGGTTCGGAACGCCGCACTCCTGGATCCTGGCGTCCAGCGCGAGGTCCTCGAGCGCCGCGCCGTCGTCCAGGCGACCTCGCAGTGCGCGGACGAAGGCCGCCATGCTCATGATGTGTCGGGTGCCGAGCGCGTTCGCCTCAGCGAGCGAGAGCCCCACCACGATCTCGTTCCAGACCCCGTCCAGCGAATCGCCGCGGAACATCAGGTCGGCCAGGCGGTGCTCCAGGCAATGGCCGGCGAAGGGCATGGCGCCGGCCTGCCTGGCGTACGCGAGCGAGCTGTCCGCGCAGGCCAGGGCCTCCGAGACCGGACGCGTCCAGAGCAGGGCCATCTCCATCGCCAGATGGGCAGCTGGCCGGTCCGCAAGCCAGCCACCCTTTTCCGCGATGCCGATCGCCGCCTGGGCATATCGAACGCCATCGGCATGGCGCCGGAACGACGGTCCAAGCAGGGTGGCCATGCCGCCGCAGCCATGGACGGAAGACTCGGAGATGCCGTGGGCCAGCGTCAGCTTCACCAATCGGCAGGCCACCATGCTGAAGCAATGCATGTCGATGCCGCAACATGCCCGGCCGAGCTGCACCATCATCGCCATGGCGGCGTGCATCCCGGGGTTGTCCATCAACGGCAGGTCGACGAGGTCCTCGATCGCGCGATCGCCCATGGCCTCGCACAGGCTGTCGTACTCGGCCAGCGCCTGGCCGGCATCGCAATGCTCGGGAAAGTCCTGCCCCAGCCGCCGCAATCCCTCTAGCGCCGTGCGAACCGTCAGATCGTGATTGCCGCGCATCATCTGCAGTCAGGGTGAAGAACGGGAGCCTCGACCGCGGCGAGGATCGCCGGGGCCCTCCTTCGCGGAGCGTCTCGCATCCCCGACGCCTATGGTATCGCCTGCTTGCGCAGCCCACCAGTGCGACGGGATCGGTGGCGGGTTTCACCCGCGGCATGAAGACCCGTCGTGCTCGGCAATGGCCGCAGCGCGGACGGCGATCGCGCCGGGAACGGCGCCGGATGCTCCCGGGCCCCTGGAGCTCCGGCCCGGAGAGCCGCCGCGTCACTCGCCTTCTTCGCGCACCTGGACGGGATCGGCCTGGCCCGTGAAGGGCAGCTCGTCCGGCTGCGCGTCGTCCCCGCCCGAGATCAGCGCCTTGCGGTGCTGCAGGTACGCGTCGCGCGTGAGCGTGTAACGGTCGATCGCGCCGTCCAGGAGGGCGTCCAGAGGCAGCAGCGTGGCCCGCGTGTCGACCGCGCGGGTCGCGCTCAGGGCATTGCGATCGCCCATGGGGCGGACGTACTTCACCGGGTTGCCGATCCAGTCGACCGGCAGCGCGAGCGCATCGCGCAGGGTGGAGGGACCGATCAGCGGCAGCACGACGTAGGGACCCGGGGGCACGCCCCAGTGCGCCAGCGTGCTGCCGAAGTCCTCCTTGTGGCGCTCCAGGCCGGCCTCGGTCGCAATGTCGAGCGTGCCGCCGAGCCCGAACACCGTATTGAAGGCGAAGCGGGTCGCATCCTGCGCGGCCTCGGGGATCTTGAGCTGCAGGAGGTTGTTGATCGCGGACCACGTGTCGCCCAGGTTGGCGAAGAAGTTCGTCACGCCAGTGCGCACCAGGCGCGGCAAGCCCCGCTCGTACGTGATCGCCGCGGGCCGGAGCGCGGCCTTGTCGATCCCGCGATTGAATTGGCTCACGCCCCGGTTGAATGGCTCGAACGGATCCCGGGGGTCCGCATTGGGCCCGGTGGCGCAGCCGGCCAGGAACATGGCGGCCACGGCGAGGGTGATCAGGGGGCTGTGGGTGGAGTGCACGATGCGTCGGGGGCCGTCATGGCTGGAATTCTCCTCGCCGCGCGCTGCGCCGCCGTCCCCTGCGCGGGAGAGCGGCGGCTACTTCCTTGGGCCGGATCCGGCGGCGCTCGCGCGCCCCGAGTGCCGGTCGCTGCGGCCCGCCGGCCATGCCTGATGCCGGTGCCGGATCACTCCTTAAGGGAGAGGCAGCGAGGGCTCGAGGCGCCCAACATCGATACACGCAAGAACCACCTGGCCGGCATGACAGGAGCGAGCATCCCGCATTTCTCCAAGGCAAGGGCGGAAGGATCCCCATGGACAAGCTCCTCGCGATGAAAGTCTTCGCACGGATCGCCGAAGCCGGCACATTCGTGCGCGTCTCCCTCGTACCTGAAGCGCTTCGGCGTCCCGCGCCATCCCTCGGACCTCGACGAACAGCACGAGGTGAAGGCGAGGCCGACCGTCCCGGTCGGCGGCTCCGGCACCATCGCCGCGGGAGTCGCGGACCTGGGCATTGTCCGCGCGAGCGCGTTCGCCGCCGCGCCCCACCCGGACTGCGGCGAGCTGAAATGCGTGCTGCCTGAATGATGCGCGGGATTCGCTGCGGTGTGCGCCGTGTACCCACCCAATCGTCACGTCAGCGCCAGGCTGCGCGTATTCATCGACTGGATCGCCGATCACCATGCATGACGACAGCCCGCCCTTGCGGCTCGCAGGCATTCGCCAGCGCCTAGCCTCCAGCTGGCTGGTCCCCGCCGCCTGCGCGATCGCCTTGCTGCATTTCGGGGAGGACGTGCTGCGGCCGCTCACCCTGGCCGGCATCCTGAGCCTGGTAATCGCGCCCCTCGTGCGCAGCATGCGGCGCTGGGGACTGGGCCGCGCCACGGCAACGATCGCCTCCGTCGTGCTCGTGGGATGCTGCGTGCTCGCGGCCACCGGCGTGCTCGCGTTCCAGCTGGCCGCGGCCGCCAACGACCTCCCGAAATACCGTTCCGGCATCGTTGCCAAGATCGAGCAGGCGCGCGCAGTCACGGTCCGCCCGCTCGAGAAGTGGAGAGCGGACCTGGGGCTGGCGTCCTTGTCCGGCAGCAGCGATGGCGCGAGTGCGCCGCAGCCGCCGGACGCGGCGGGCACGCGAACGGCAAACGACCTGGACCCGACCGTTCCCGGCTTGCTGGCCATCGCGTCGCGGGCCCTGGCCGAGTGCGGCATCGTCCTGGTCCTGCTCGTGTTCATCCTGCTGGAACAGGACGCATTGCGCGACCGGCTGCTGCGCTTCACCGGACATCCGGACCTGACCACGGCGGTGCAGGCACTCGCCGAGACCGGCGATGGCGTGTCGCGCCTGTTTCTGGCCCAGTGCATCGTCAACCTGTGCTTCGGTTCCGTGATCGGCACGGCGTTGTGGGCCGTTGGCATCCCGCACGCGGCCCTGTTCGGTGCGCTCGCGGGCCTCATGCGATTCGTGCCTTACGTGGGCATCCTGGCAGCCGGCGCCGTGATCACGGCCTTCGCCGCCGCGGTTGCGCCAGGCTGGTCGCTGGTGCTGGCGATCGTGGCCGCGCTGGCCGCGGTGGAACTGCTCGTGGCGAACGCCATCGAACCGCGCGTCTACGGCCACAGCAGCGGGCTCGCGCCGATGGCGATCATCGTCTCGGCGCTCTTCTGGAGCGCGATCTGGGGACCGGTGGGCCTGATTCTCTCGACACCGCTCACGCTGTGCCTGGTGGTCGCCGGCAGGCATGTACCCGCGCTGGAGCCCATCACGATCCTGTTCGGCGACAGCCCGGGCTTGACGCAGGGTCAGATCCTGTACAGTCGCGCGCGCTCCGGCGACCTCGCGAGCATCCAGGAAGACGCCCGATCCTTCCTGCGGCGCCGCAGGTTCGCCTCCTACTGCGACGACATTCTCCTGCCGGGGATCGCGCTCGCGGCGGCCGACTACCTGGCAGGGCGAATCCAGGCGCCGCAGCTGCAGGCCGTCCGCGGCGCCGTGCTCGAAGTCGTGGAATCGCTGACAGGCGGCAAGGGCACTCGCATGGCGAGCCGGCGCCGGCCACCGGCCACCCTGCTGGAGTCCAGCGCTGGAGCCCACCTGCGCCAGGCCCGCCTGGGCGGCCGGCAGGGACCGCTGCGGCCCGCGGGTTCCATCGTGCTGTGCGCCGGTCTCTCCACGGAGCGGGACAAGTTCGCGACCGAACTGCTGGTGCGTGCCTTCCTGGACGCGGGTCTCGACGCCAGGAGCGCGCCACTGCCACACCCGGCGGACTCCGCGCGGGCGCCGACCGGCCTGGCCGACCTGATCTCCATCGTGTTCATCGCCTATCCGGAGGAATCCGCGCTCGCGAACTGGCGCGACGCCTGCAGGCAACTGCGCGCCGAGCTGCCCCGCGCGCTGCTGGCGACCGTCCGCCTGCCGCTGGACACGGACGGCGAGATCGAAACGGCCGTCCAGAGCGAAGTGGACCTGGTGCTGCGGTCCTTCGCGGAGGCGGTGGCGTTCACGCAGGAGGTTCCGGCGCCGTGAGCTGGGCCAGCCACCGCGGGCCACTGAAGCCCGGAAAAAACACATGCTCGCCGCCGCGCGTCACGGTGAAGTCCGGCAGGCCGGTGAGGTGGCGCCGGACGGGGCGCGCCGGATAGACGTAGTCGTCGGCAAGATCGCGCCGGCCGACGATCGGATCGCTGCGCAAGCCCTCCGACACGAAATCGCCGTCGTTCACCCAGTGGGAATCAGGTAGCTGTCTCCCGGCGAAACACGCACGACGACCGGCCATCCCAGCTCGTTGCCCAGGGCCGCGCGTGCATGGCTGTAGTTGCGGCGCGAGCGCGGACTGAGGCGGTTCACGTCCACTCGGCCGGTTTCGTCGCAGGGAAAGGCGTAGCCCCGTCCCTGGACGAACAGCGAGGCATAGCGCAGTTCGTACTGCAAGGGATCGCAAGCCTGCGAAAGTGGCTGCTGCATATGCCTTCTCCTTCACGCCAGGGCCCGGAGGCCTTCATGCAGAAAGAATAGGCGAGGATGCCCGCGGCCAGGCATGCCAGGAGAGCCGGCGCGGGGTGGTCCCTAAGGATTAGAGGCGCATCGACGTGCGGTCCAGCATGGGCTGGCCGGGAAAGGCGGCAGTGATCTCGCCGAACATCGGGCCCGAAACATGGGCCGCTTCCTGGATGGGTTGAGGGGCGGCGTTCGACTGTCGCAGTGCCGCGCTCGCCGCCACATCTCCCGAAAGGGTGGGGCCGCACGACTACCGCAGACGGAGCGCGGCGCGCCGCCGATCGGGGTTGCCCTGCAGCCGGCAGGCTGGCATCGTCACCGCGATTGCGAGGATTCAATGGCCACCAGCACCCGGGTCGACAGTGCCCTTCTCAGCTTCGTCGCGGCGTTCGTGGACACTTGCAGTTTCGTGGGGCTGTATGGGCTGTTCGCGGCGCACGTCACCGGCAACTTCGTCCTGATGGGCGCCGAACTCGTCCAGCACGAGGGAAACCTGCTGCCCAAGCTGCTGTCGTTTCCGGTGTTCATCCTGGCGGTCGCCTTCGCCGCGCTGCTGGCCGCCCGGCTGAAGGAGCATGGACGCGACCGGGTGAGACCGGCGATGGCACTGCAGTGCGTGCTGCTGTGCGCGGCTGCCGGCGCTCCGCTGCTGCTCGGAACTCCGGCGGCACCCGGCAGCGCCAGCGTGCTGGTCCCCAGCGTGGCGCTCGTCCTGGCCATGGGGCTGCAGAACGGCCTGATGCGGCTCGAGCTCGCGGCCCTGCCGCCGACCACCGTGATGACCGGCAACGTGACCCAGGTCACCGTGGACATGGTCAACCTCGCGCTGCGGCCCGCGCATTCCCCGGCAACTGCGCCAGGCGCTCCGGAAGTGGCCCGGCTGCGCAACATGTGGCCAGGCGTGCTCGGATTCCTGGTGGGTGCCGGCGCTGGCGCCGTTGGCTTTGCCTCTTTCGGCCTGTACTGCCTGGCCCTGCCAGCCGGGATCTGCGCTGTCCTTGCCTGCCGGCTGGGACGAACCATCAGCCCCAGCGTTTGAGCATGGCAGCGGCGCGCCGCACGGTGGGCAAGCCGCCCGGCCAGACCGCGCACGGCCTCGGACCGTCCGATCAGCCGCGTCAGCTGGAGCGGCAGGTTGTTGGGGGCCCGGCGGCACCAGGACCCCGGCGCCCATGCGCAGCGCGTTACCGAGCACCTCTAGCCCCGCCATCCTGCGCCAGCGAAGCGCATCGCCCGGCCTTTCCAACGGCACTCCCGGCCGCGCCTCCAAGGGGAGAGGCCGGGCGGGCCGTGCCGGCGGAACATGCAGCCATCGTTCAACCACCACAGGAGCAGCGGCGATGGCTTCGAACCGGGGCGGATTTTTCGGGCTGGCGCTGGTCGTCCTGGCCAGCACGGCGGCGTATTTCACGATTATCGGCATCTTCGAGATGCCGGCAGCCATCATCTGCCTGGCGCTGTTCATCGGGGTCGTGTTCGGCGTCTGGCGGTCCGACATGTCCGCCGCGGACGGCAGGACGCAATGATGCCGGATCCCGTGCTGCTGGCGCGCATCCAGTTCGCCTTCACGGTGTCGTTCCACATCGTGTTCCCCACCATGTCGATCGGGCTTGCCCTGTTCCTGGCAATCGTGGAGGGCCTGTGGCTGAAAACCGGCGATGGCCTGTACCTGCGCATCTACCGCTTCTGGCTGCGCATCTTCGCCCTCGGCTTCGGCGTCGGCGTGGTCACCGGCATCGTCCTGTCGTTCCAGTTCGGCACCAACTTCTCGCGCTTCGCCCAGATGGCCGGATCGGTGCTGGGCCCGATGATCGGACTGGAGGTCCTGACTTCCTTTTTCCTCGAGGCCGGCTTTCTCGGCATCATGCTGTTCGGGTTCAAGCGGGTCGGGCCGCGGCTGCACTTCCTGGCGACCTGCATGGTGGCCCTGGGAACCATCTTGTCGGCGTCCTGGATCCTGGCCGCCAATTCCTGGATGCAGACGCCCGCGGGCTTCGCCTTCACCGACGGCCGCTTCGTGCCGGTCGAATGGCTGAAGGTCATCTTCAACCCCTCCGTCCCGTACCGGCTGCCGCACATGCTGCTGGCCGCCTACATCACAGCCTCGTTCCTGGTCGCGGGCGTGGCGGCGCACTACCTGCTGCAGCAGCGGCATGTCGCCTTCGCGCGCCGCACGCTTTCCATGGCGCTCGCCTTTGCCAGCGTGCTGATCGCCGCCCAGGTCTTCCTGGGCGACCTGCTCGCCGGCGTGGTTGCCCGGCACCAGCCCGCGAAGATCCAGGCCATCGAAGGCAACTGGAACGACGTCCCGCGCGCGGACTACCTGCTGGTCATCGTTCCGGACTCGCAGCGCGAACGCAATTCCGTTCAGCTGGGCATCCCGCTGCTGGGAAGCCTGCTCGTCACGCACAGCGTCGATGGAACGGTGCCTGGCCTGAGGAACACGCCGCCCGCCGACCGGCCGCCGATGGGGCCGGTGTTCTACGGCTTCCGGGTGATGTACCTGCTCGGTACCGCGATGTTCTTCACCGCGTGTGCCGGGCTCTGGTTGAAATGGCGCGGGACCCTCTTTGAATCGCGCCGATTCCTGCGCCTGCTGGTATGGATGTCGCCGACGGGCCTGCTCGCCACCCTCGGCGGCTGGTACACGGCGGAAATAGGGCGCCAGCCCTACGTCGTCTACGGACAGTTGCGCACCGTCGACGCCATTTCGCCGGTCCCGCCAGGCGCCGTCCTGTCCAGCCTGGTCGCCTTCGTCCTGATCTACGGCCTGTTCCTGTACGGCTTTCTTCGCCTCACTTCAATGGCGATCAGAAAGGGGCCCGAAGGCGATCCGCAACCCGCTGGCTCGCCGCCGGCCGTCCGCCGCACGCGCCCGGCCCTCGCCGTCTTGAGGAGCACCTGATGGACCTTCCGAGCCTGTCGGCACTGGTCGTGCTGTTCTCGCTGACGATGTATTCCCTGCTGGACGGCTTCGACCTGGGCGTCGGCGTGCTGGTGCTGTTCGGGCGCGCGGGCGACCGCGATTGCATGGTCCGCTCGCTGTCCCCGACCTGGGACGGCAACGAGACCTGGCTGATCATGGCGGGAGTGGCCTTGCTTGGCTTGTTTCCCGTGGCCTATGGCGTATTGCTGCCCGCCCTCTACCTTCCCCTGGTCACGATGCTGCTGGCCCTGGGATTCCGCGGCGTCGCCTTCGAGTTCAGGGTGCAGCCCGGCGCCCGGCGGGCCTGGTGGGACCGGGCCTTCGGCATCGGTTCGCTGGTGGCCGCGCTCTGCCAGGGCCTGGTGGCAGGCGCGCTGATCGAGGGCGTCAGCGTGTCGGGCCACGCCTTCTCCGGCAGCGTGCTGGACGTGCTGCGCCCGTTTCCCCTGCTGATGGCGGTCACCCTGGTGAGTGGCTACATGGCCCTGGGCGGCGGCTGGCTCTACCTGAAAACGGACGGACTGCTGCAGCGCCACTTCGCGCGCAAGGCCCTGACCTGTTCCGTGTTCGCGTTCGCGGCGCTGGGCATGCTGGCCATCGCCGGCGCAGCGGTGACGCAATCGGCCCTCCAGGACGACTGGAGGCAGCACGGGCTGCGTCATGCCGCGGTGGTGCTCCTGTTCTACGGCGCCCTGTACGCGGCGGTCAGCGCGGCCAGGAGCGGATCGGAGCGCGCTCCACTGCTCTGGTGCGGCGCGGCATTCGTGCTTGCGCTGACGGGATTTGCAGCCGCCGTGTGGCCCGACGTCGTGCCGTTCCGCATCTCGGCTGAACTGGCATCGTCGCCGGCGCGCAGCCAGGCATTGCTGCTCTGGGGTTTTGCCGTGGTGGCGCCGATGGTCCTGGTCTACAGCGCGCTGGGTTATCGCGTGTTTCGCGGCAAGACCCCCCTGGTGGCCGAGGACGAGTCATGAAGTGGATCGCATTCGGACTGCTGTACCTCGCCGGTGTGGCCACGCTGCTGCTCCTCAGCTGGATGCTCAGGGCGCTGGCCCAAATGATTCTGTGACTCGGCGCAAGAAAGGAAGAACGGACATGAAATCCAACTGGCGCTTCATCGCCTTGTTCCTGCTGGCCCTCGCGGGCATGACGGCGCTGCTGGTCGCGGCGGGCCTGAATGACGAAAGCACGCGCAAGGACCGCGCCGCGACCGCGGCGTCCGGTTCCATTGCCTAGCCATCACCGCCCGCACGCCGTCCACGATCTCGTCGAGCCGGCAACCGACCTGGATGTAGCTGCTGTGGGCATCGCCGCGGCTGGCCCTGCTTCATCGCATCGCATGGCGCTGGTCGGCGCGGTGGATTCGAATATGGGCGACACCGGCCTTTTGCGCGAGTAAACCGGAATGAATCCTTGTAAGCCCGCCCCCGGGCCGGAGGGAAGAGCCCGGACTGCCTCCTCGGTCGGATTGCGCAAACACCCCGAGCTTCGATACTTGGACCTGCCACGAGCAGCTCCCTGCCTGCCGGGCACCACCGGAACCGGACATGAAAGCCTATCTCGCATCGATCGCCGTCGGCCTGCTGGTCGGAGTGGTGTATGCCCTGTTCCAGGTGCGCTCCCCGGCGCCCCCCGTCATCGCGCTGGTGGGACTGCTGGGGATCCTGCTGGGCGAGCAGATTCCGCCGCTGGTTCGACATATGTTCGAGTCCGAGGTCTCCAACAGATCCTGGTTGAAGCAACAGCAGCCGCACGTCTTCGGCGAACTGCCGGTTTGCACCAAGGCGACCCGAGTGACCGCAAGCCTGAAGGACCCGCCCCATGCCTGATACGCCAGCGCCCGACCTGATCCTTCATGCAGGCCGCTTCACGGCCCTGGATCGCTCCAACCCGGACGCCTCGGCAGTCGCGATCCGGCGCGGGCGATGGATGCAGTCGATCCTTGAAGCGGGTGCAGGGACCGGATTTCATGGCTGGCGAACATGGCCGCTGTCGGTTCGTGACGGAGAACCTGATGCATAGATACACCTTACGCTGGGCCTTGGCGGTCCTCCTTGCCATAGCGGCTGCGACGGCGCATCTCAGGCTCGAGGCGGCGCCGCTCTCGGAAGCCGAAGGTCAGGCGGTCCGCATGGTGCTCGTCGCCCAATTCCAGGCGTTTGCGGACGACGATGCCGAGGGTGCATTCGCCACTGCCACGCCCACCCTGCGCGAGTCGGTCGGCAGCCCGTGGCGCTATCTCGCCCTGATCCACGGCGTCTATCCGATGGTCTACCGCCCGTCTTCGGTGACTTTCTACGAGCCGCGGGAGGACGAAGGGACCGTGCTGCAGTTCCTGCAGATCACGGATGACGAAGGCGGGTCCTGGTTCGCGTTGTTCGTGCTCGAACGCCAGGAGGATTCGACCTGGCGCATCGCCGGCTGCCTGGTGGCCGAAAATCCCTGGCAGGCGATTTGATCCGCGGGCGCGGCCGGTCACACCGGCTCCAGTGCATATCCGGCCGCCAGCCAGGCTTCCACTCCACCGCTCAGGACACGCGCATCGAGCCCGCGGCTTGCGAGCAGGGCCGCGGCCTTGGCGGCAGAGGCATCGTTGGGGCAATCGCAATACGTGACGATTTCGGTGCCGGCCGGCCACTCGGTGCCGGCACCGGCCTCGATGGCCGCCAGGTCGACGTGCCGCGAACTGGCTATGCTTCCGCGCAACGGCAATCCTCCCGGTGCCGCCCTGACATCGAGGATCACCGGCGCGGCGCCGGCTGCGGTCATTGCCGCCAGGTCACGCGGCTGCAGCTTGGGTATGCGGTCGCGCATCTGGCGCTCCCGCCTTCGCCACCACACCCGCCAGCCGACATAGAGTGTGGCGAGCGAAAGAGATGCCCAGACGGCCAGCCGGCCCAGCTCGCTGAAAGACTCGAGCAGCTGCCGGATCTGGCTGTGGAAGACCAGGCCGCCGGCAATCCCTCCGCCAGCCCACAGCAACGACCCTGCGCCGTTGAAGAGCGCGAATGAGCGCAAGCTGATGCCGGCCGCCCCGGCCAGCGGCGGTGCGATGGTGTCCAGGCCCGGGATGAACTTCGCGATCACCAGCGTGGCCGCGCCGCGGCCCATGAACCTCGATTCGTTCTTGCGCACACAGCTGTCCCGCGAGATGGAGATGCGGCACAGCAGCGTCAGGATGCGGCGGCCGAAGCGGCGCCCGGTATAGAACCAGGCGAGATCGGCCAGCATCGAGGCCCCGGTCGCCGCGGCCAGTGCCTTGAAGGCGAACGTGCGGTCGCCGGCCGCAGCGGCGCCGGCGATCAGCAGGATGGGCAGGCCAGGCACAGGAGCGCCTAGCTGCTTGATGAGGACCCATCCGAAGACGGCCAGCAATCCGTGCTGGGTGAACAGATCGAAGGTTGCTTCCATTCACCTACAGCGCCGCCTCGGGCACGAAGGGCCGCAGCAGCCAGTCCTTCAGACGCAAGCCCCAGTTCGTTCCGGGTTCCTCCGGCAGGACCTTGGCGCTGCCATCCCTGGAATGCTCCACCCATTCAATCGATCCTGATTGCTCATTGAGACGTACTGCGTAGGCCGACATGGCCCTGATCGGAGCCAGTGACTCGAACTGCGCCGCGAGCTCATGACTTTCGATGAGCAGGCCGAGTTCGGTGTTCAAGCGCGCCGAGCGGCCGTCGAGGTTCATCGAACCCATGACCAGCCGGTCGTGGTCGATGACCGAGACCTTCGCGTGAAGCCTTGCGAAAGAGGAGCCGAAGTCGCCGATACGCCCGTCGCGCGCGGCCAGCCTGGCGCCCAGTTCATAGATCTCCACCCCGGCTCTCAGCATGGCCTCGCGATAGCGGGCATATGCGCGGTGGACCAGCGTGGAGTCCGTCGCTTCCAGCGAGTTCGTCAGCACCAGGAAATGCACTCCGCGCGCGGCGCTCTCCTGGATCAGTGCCAGGCCCTTGTTGCCCGGAACGAAGTAGGGCGAAATCAATGTCAGGTCCGAGCGAGCGGAGCTGAGGATGGCGATGGTCGCCTGCGTGACGCTGCCCTCGAAGGCCGCGTCATCGCCCTCGAGCGTGATCTTTTCCGGGAGATCCGCATAAGCCCGCGACGCCGCCCACACCTGCGACAGGCGCCCCGCTGCGAGTTCACGGCCCACCGGCACATTGCCCAATGCGTCCACGTCCCGTTCCTCGACCGACTTGACGGACCGGCTCAGCGCATCGTCGAGGCGCTTCGCCGTTGCGGCCGGTTCCTCCCGCGGCAGTTGCCTCAGCTGGCCGATCGGCCACACCTGCCTGCTGTTCCAGTAGTCGTCGAAAGTCGCGGAAAGTTCGCGCACGATCGGGCCGCTGGCCAGCACGTCCATGTCGACGTAGTTGGCCATGTCGCCGTGCATGAAGTAGTCCGCCGAGATGTTGCGCCCGCCGGCGATTGCAAGGCTGTTGTCCGCAACCAGCAGCTTGTTATGCATCCGGCGATTGATGCGGTCGAATTCGTGGAGAGACAGCAGCAGGCGAAGGCCGAGCGGCCCGTGGCCTGCGGACAGCGGGTTGAAGACGCGCAGCTCCAGCCGCGGCTCGCGGGCCATCATGGCGAACAATTCGTCCTTGCCTGCGAGGTGAAACCCGTCCACCAGCAGCCGGACCCGCACACCCCGGCGGGCCGCTGCGACCAGTTCACCCAGGAACAGCAGGCTCACCGGATCGGCGTCGACCACGTAGTATTGGGCGTCGATCGACAGCTCCGCATTCCGTGCCAGGGCGATCCTCGCGTTGAAGGCCGTCGGACCTTCCGGAAGAAGCCGGAAACCGGATAAGGGAGCCGCCGCATCCGGCGCACCCGCGCGCGCGATTCCCGCAAGCCTGGTGTGTCCCACGTCCGTCAGCGATTGCGATGCGGCCAACGGCTCCGCCGGTGGCAGCATCGCGCAGCCCGCCACGAGCAGAGCCGCCGCCCAGGAGAACAAGCGGACGAGCATGGGGCAAGCCGAGGGGGCCTTCATCCGCCTGCCGGCTGGCTAGTTGGGCCCCGATTCGTCGACCGGGATTTCGCCGGCCTTCTGCGCCCGCTTCATTTCCGCCCTGCGCGCCGCCCGGGCAGCAACCCGTTCGCTCTTGGAGACCTTGGGCGCCGCAGCCGGAACGGGGTTGCCTTCGCCGGGCTGGAAGCTGCGTGCCGCCTCCACTCCCTCGGGCTTGCGCGCCTGGCGTGCGGCGATGCGCTCGGTCCTCGGGACCTTGGCCGTGCGCTCGGGGACGGGATTGTCCTCGCCCGGCTGGAAGGAGCGCGCCGCTTCCGCGCCCTGCACCCGCCGCTCCGCGCGCGCAGCGGCCTTGTCGGCGGCAGTCGGCGGATCCGTTTGGGCGTACACGCCGGTCGCCGTCATCTGCACGAGGACGGCAGCCAGGAACCAGAAAGTCTTTTGCATCTAGAAACTCCGATGGTGGTATGGAACGTGATGTGTTTGCCGGAACGCGATCCCCGTGACCGCTGTTCCGCCTGAATAGTGCGATGGCAGGGCGCGCCAGGGCAGCCTCGAAAGGTGACGCCGCGCCTCCCTCTTGAGGGGCACATCGCGCTATTCCCGGCTCCTGCAGGCAGGCCTCCGTTGGCCTAGTTGGGTCCGCTCACGTCCCTCGGGTATTGGGCCGAGCGCCGGCGCGCTTCCGCCCACCGCGCCTTGCGCGCGGCGGTGCGCTCCGCGCGCAGGGCCTGCTTGTCGCTCGGCGCCGGCGCCTGCGCCACGACAGGCGGCGGGGGCGGCCGTTCCGCGGCGCCTTGCGCCGTCTGCGCATGGCTGACCGCAACGGTGATCTGCGCCAGACCCGCAACCAGGATCCAGGAAAGCTTGTTCATTTCGCGCTCCAGAAAGTTTTGAAGGGCGCCCCGCCGCATGCGGTGCAGGGAGCGGGACCGGTCGGACCGCCAAGCGGTTCAGGCCCGACGCCATGGTGAGTGGGGCGAGCTCGCGGCGACAGGCTCGAAAGTGGGCACGCAGGCTGCCTCGTTGGAAACGGTCGGCAACGCCCTGGCCGCTCCCCGCGTCGCCTGTCCCTGCCCGGCGCCGGCGCTGGCAGACGGATCGGCTCGATGAGGCTTCAGGACGGGAACCGGAGCGCGAAGGTCTGTTCGTGGCCCCGTGGGAAAAAGGTGCATCCGCGGCCGCATCCAGGAAGGAAGGAGGGGAGGAGAGGAAGCTGGCTGCGGGGAGACGCCGCGGATGCACGCAAAGAACAAAGCAGGATCAGCGCAGGCTGTTTCCCGCGGCAGGCAGAACCAGGGCGCCCGGCGGCTTCGAGCTGCGCAGGCGGCGCACTTGCCAGAGGCGAACCAGGCAGGCGAAGCCAGCGGCAAGTGCCACCAGGCTGATCGAGGTATGAATCGTGCCGAGCGGCGTGACTCCGGGCATGTGGGTCTCCTGGGCAGGTTTCGGTTTGGTCAATGCTCAACCCGCTGCCATCGCGCGTACAGACGCCGAAGTACAGGATGCGCCTCTCTCGAAGGGAGCAAGGACCGGCGCGAGACCCCGGCCGGACTGGGCGACGATGGGGCCTTCCAATCCGGTCTCGTCGTCGTGGCCGACACCTGCGCACGCACTTGCCGCTGCAGGAAGCGGAGATCCAGGACGTGGCGGGCTTCGTCGAGACCTTGAAGCAGGTCCGCCGCTACTCCAGCAGTGCGGGCCGGGCCTGTTCCCTGGAGGTGTCGCTTTCCTCTTCACCCGAGTCCCCGGCGCACTCGCCCAGGGCTTGCGCCAGCCTTGCGGCCAGCTCGCGGAATGGCAAGGGCTTCTTCAGGACATCGCTGCAGCCCGCCGCCCTGGCGTTCGCCAGCAGGTCCTCGCCGATATAGCCCGTGACCAGCAGGATGGGGATGTCCCTGCGGCTTGCCCGGATCTCGCGCACCACGGAAATTCCGGAAATTCCCGCCATCCGTTCGTCGATCAGAGCGGCCCCGAACCGCCCGGGTTCGGCATGGAAGGCCTCGAGCGCCCTCACGGGGGATGTGAAAGGGACCGGCACGTAGCCAAGGGAGGACAAGTTATCGCAGGTGAGGCGCACAAGGGGCTCCTCGTCATCGACCAGCAGAATGGCCTCTCCATGGCCACGCGACAATTCCGTCTGGTCTCCCGGTTCCAGGGCAGCAGCATCGCCGCTGCGCGGCAGGTACACCTTGAAGATGCTGCCGGCGCCGAGCCTGGTCTGGATGTCGACCGCGCCGCCGACGTTCGTCACGATTCCGTGCACCAGCGACAGGCCCAGCCCGGTACCGACGCCGACCTCCTTCGTGGTGAAGAAGGGGTCGAAGATCCGCTCGAGCACGCTGGTGGACATACCGACGCCCGTGTCGCCAACGACGAGCAGCAGGTACTCGCCAGCGCTGAGCGCGCCGCACATGGCTGCCCGCGGGGCCTCGACCTGTTCCACCGTGAGGGTGACGCCCAAGGTGCCGCCATGGGGCATCGCCTGCAAGGCATTGGTCGCGAGGTTGATCAGGACCTGGTGTACCTGCGTGGGATCTCCCAGCATGGCCGCGCTGCCGGCGCGCAGGTTTGCGTGCACGTGGACCCCCTGCGGCAGTTTGGCGACGATCAGGTCCAGCGCCTCCCGGATGACGTCCTGGACGGGCACGAGGATCTTTTCGCCCACGGCGCTCCGGCTGAACATCAGGATGCGATCCACCAGCACGCGGCCTCGCTCGCCGGCGGCCATGATGCTGTCCAGGTCCCGCCGCAGCCGGCTCTGCGCCGGCGCATCGCGCATCGCCATCTCTCCGTAGCCCAGGATGGCTCCCAGGATGTTGTTGAAGTCGTGTGCGATGCCGCCGGCGAGCGTGCCAACCGCCTCCAGGCGCTGCGCCTGCCGGAGCTGGTGTTCGAGCTGGCGCAGCTCTTCGTCGGCCAGCCGCCTTTCGGTGATGTCGCGGCCCACACCCTGGTAGCCGAGGAATTCACCGCCGTCGTCGAAGATGGGAGCGCCGCTGATGGAGATGTAACGCGCATTGCCGTCGCAGTCCAGGCGCGTGTACTCCAGGTCGCGGAACGGCTGCCGCGCGTCGAGAACGGCCTGGTGTTCGGCCCAGGTGCAGGACAGCAGCGTCAGGGCCTCGATATCCTGGCGCGTCTTGCCGATCGAAGAATCTGCCGTCCACCCCGCCTTGTCGAACACTTCGCCCGAGAGATAGACGAAGCGGAGGTTGGCGTCCTGCTTCCAGTACCAGTCGGAGGAAAGCTCCGTCAGCGCCCGGAACCGCGCTTCACTCTCCCTCACCGCCCTTTCGGCCTGCTTCCTCGAAGTGACGTCGCTGACCACGCCGTAGAGTTGCACGAGATCGTCGGTGAACCGCGTCGCCCGGATGCTGTCCCGCATCCAGAGCATGCTGCCGTCGGGCCGCACGACACGGTACTCCATCTCTTCCCGATCGCTGGAACCGGAGGTGATCCGGGCCGCGGCGGCCCGGTGCGCCGATTGGTCCTCGGGATGGACCATGTCCATCCACAAGCGTGGCGATGCATAGAGAGCTTCCGCCGGCAATCCGGCAATCCGTTCGATGGCAGGCGAGATATAGCGGTACGCGAACCTTCCTCCCCGTACTTCCGCGCTCCAGATGGCATCCGAGACCGACGCCATCAGCAGCTGGAGCTCCTCCTTCGTCAGGCGGGTCTGGATCATGTGCGCCAGCCGCCCGATCTCGTCACGGGCCTGGGAGTCCTCGCGCGACATCACGCCCACGGCGACCTGCTCAGCCAGGCTGGTGAGCCTGCGCACCGGACCCGCGATGTAGTGCTGGCAAAGCAGTGCGAGCGCCACCGCCAGCAGGATGGCCAGCATGCCCCCGACCGTTGCGGGCAAGCGTGCGGTGTTCAGGCTGTCCCGCGCGTGCTCGAGGTCGGTCTGGAGCGCTGCCTCGTGGCGTTTCGTGACACGCTCCAGCGTGTCCAGCAGTTTCTGCGCCTGGGGCTCTGCTTCCGAGCGGAACAGGTACAGGTCTTCGTACGCGCGTTCGCCAGTGATCACGTTGATGATCTGGAGGGCTATGTTGCCGATCTCGGCACGATGCACCGCGATCGCGTCGAGGTGTTGCTGCCACTCGGCCGCCCTCGCTTCGCGCGTGGAGAGCAGGACTTGCCACTGCGCGGCATTCGTGGCCAGCTGCGGCCCATAGGCCAGCTTGAAATTCAGCTCGCCCGAGGCGGCATAGGCCATCAGGTTGGTCGCCATGGCATCGAATGAACTCTGGAAGGCGCCCAGCTGCTCGAGCTGCCGTCGCGCCGCAGCCGAAGACTCCCGGCGACGCTGCAACTCCATGATGGCGTCGATGTGCTTCAGGACTTCGACCCTGCGCGGCTGCAGTTCGATGCGGGCGAGCCGCAACGCGGGCCGGTTCTTCAATGGGTTGTCATGCAGGTTGAACAAGCGCTGGGGCGACTGGATCCATTGGTCATAGTCCTGCGACAGCTGCTCGATTTCGCGCGCCGATCGTTCGTCCCAGGTGCGCGCCATGGAGCGCAGCGCCGCGAGGCTGGCTTCGAACTGCTTGCGGTGGACGTTGAACATGTCGATGTCCGCCGACTCGCCCAGGACCAGGTAGCCCCGGACGTGGAGCTGCATGCGCATCAAGCTGGCCCGCGCCCGCGCCGATATCAGCGCAGCCGGCAGCCGGGACGCTTCCACCGACCGGATGTCCGCGGTCACCTGCCGGTTCGCCAGGTACGCAAAGAGGACCACCAGCACGGTGATGGAAGCCAGCGCTCCAAACGCCAGCGCCAGCTTTGCACCGATTCCGAGGCGGTCGAACATGGCGCCTGGTCCGGCCCTAGAACTGCAGCGACGCCTGGTAGGATTTTCGCTGCTTGGTCCGTCCCATCCGGAGGGTGATCTCCTCGAAGTCGATGGCCGTGGCTTTCAGTGCGGCAGCCGGGCTCAGCTGTCCGCTCGTGGCCTCCGCCAGGTGCACGTCCAGTGCCTGGCAATAGCTGAATGCACCGGGGATCCGCAGGTAGGGAAACTGCAGCGAATTGCCGAATGACTCGGCATAGGCGCCGAGATAGTCGCGAATGTCGGCCGCATCCCAGCCGAGTCCGAGATACTGCTCGATCCTGGCCGTGCCGGCGGGCGGCAGGAACTGGCTGTAGCGTCCGGGATCGATCCCGTCCCATCCGCGGGCGGCATAGACCAACGCCTTCTCCTTGTGGGCCATCAAGGCCAGCAGGTAGTATGCCGCCTCGGGCGCTTTCGACGAACGGGAAATGACGCCAGCCCAGGATCCCCCGATCGTGTTCCCCACCTTGTTGATTCCCCGCGTCTTGACCCACTCCCGTCGGGACTGGCTGTAGTACTCGGTGGTCCCCGGCATGGGTGCAACGCCGATCTTTCCCTTCACCCGGCTGCCGGGCTGCTGCGCCAGGGCGCCGAGATCGGCCCAGCTGAAGGTCAGCGCCGCCCTGCCCGCCAGGAAGTAGTCCCAGTTCCTGCCCAGGTCCCAGGTCTGCATTTCCCTGGGGCCGAAGCGCGTCAGGTCGACGAGGACCTCCAGGGCCCTGACGTGCCCCGGGCTGTCCACCAGCGGCGCCATCGATTTCGGATCGAACCAATACAGCTTCTGGTTGCCCGGGCCGACCACGAACGGAGCGGACATCGACATGAAATGGAACATTCCTTGCGACCCCACGCCCAGCGCCAGGGTGATGCCGTGGTCGGGCGTTCCGTCGGCGTTGAGGTCCTGGCCGTCGAAGAATTCCGCCGCGTCCCGGAACTGCGCCCAGGTTTGCGGCACGGCCAGGGGATAGCCGTACTTGCGGCGGAAGGCGGCCTGCTGCCCAGGATCGGAGAACAGGTCCCTGCGGTAGTACATGACCTGGCCGTCGTGGTCGTTCGCCACCATGTACAACTTGCCTGCATAGGTCAGGAGGCTGCGCGGCGCCGGCAGGACGTCATTCATGTCCCAATGGGGAAATCGGGGGTCCTTGTAGAAGCGGTCCAGCGGCAGGATGAAGTCGGCTTCGACCAGTTCTCCCAGCCACCAGGCTCCCGCCATGGAGATGTCGAACTTGCCGCCGCGGTTGGTGGCATCGGAGATGAAGCCGGCGAAGTGTTCGTCGATCGGCAGCTCGACGATGTTCAGGCGTGCTCCCGTGGCCTGTTCGTATTCCACCTTGAGCTCATGGATCGGTCCGGCAATCGTGTTGCCGCCGGAAACCACCACCGACACGGTCTGCCCGGCGAACGGGCACTTGCCCGGGGCGCAAGGGGGCACCACGCGCGGCGGAACCCCTTCGCCGCGCTGCACCACGTCCGTGTCGGAGCCCTTGGCTCCCAGGCGCTGGCCGAGCGCGGGACCGGCGATGAGGGGAGCAAGCGTCACGGCAAGCGCAACGAGGTATCGGGCACTGGCACGCATGGAAACCTCCTCGAGAGTGAATCTCCGGCAGTTCGGGCGCTCTAAGGATCCAGCGATCCGGCGACCGCGGCAAGCAGTTCTTCGCGCGTGAATGGTTTGGGCAGCAGCCTGCGGGCTCCCAGCCGCTGTGCGGTCGCGGTGGACGCTCCGAGCCCGCGCATGAAGCGGCCCGAGGCGATCAGCACGGGAGTGGATGGATCCAGCCCCCGGGCCAGCAGGGACCGCCGGACATGCTCCGGCTGCGCCGCATCCAGGATCAGCAGAGCGGGACGCTGTCCTTGCGGCTGCGTGGAATCGGAGCACACCATGTATCCGGCATCCTCAAGCCACTGGTGGAACAGCTGCCTGATCGCCTCGTCCGGCTCCACAACGAGTACGACGCTGTTGCGTTGGACTGGCTGCCGACTCATTGGGGGGCTGGCTGTTTCGTTCACGGAAACCGGGATTGCATACCCTGCAACGTGCGCCAGTGTGTCTGCGATGTGTCAACCGACACACTGGAGATTTCTATCGCAAGATTTCCACGGCCGCCGAGAACACATAGCCGGCACCGCGCTCCGTGTGGATCAGGAGCGAGCCATCGTGGGAAAGCAGCTTGCGCCGCAGGCGGCCGACCTGCACATCGACCGCGCGGTCGTACACCTCGTCGTCGTGCAGCCGGGAAAGCTCCAGCAGTTCGGCCCGCGTGAGGGTCCGCTCCGGCGAATTCAGGAAGGCCGTCAGCAGGTTGAATTCCCCGTTGGACAATGGAACCAGCTCGCCGGCCGGCGAAACCAGCCTGCGCAAGCCCACGACCAGTTCCCAGCCGCAAAAGCGGTAGGCTCGCACGCCCGACTGCGCGGTCCGGGCCGGGCGAGCTGCGTGAATCCGCCGCAGCAGGGCGCGTATGCGTGCCAGCATCTCCCTTGGAGAGAAGGGCTTGACCAGGTAGTCGTCGGCCCCGAGCTCGAGCGCCATCACGCGGTCCGCTTCGTCGCGGCGGCCCGTGATGACGATGATCGCCAGTTCGGACTCCTCACGCAGTTGCCGGGCAATCTGCAAGCCGTCCTCACCCCGCAACCGCAGATCGAGCAGGAGCAGGTCGACCGCTTCACGCTCCAGGACCGCATTCATCTCGCGCCCGCTGGCCACACCGGTGACGCGCAGATCGTAGTCGCCGAGAAAGTCGACGATCATCTGCCGCATCGATGGGTCGTCATCCAGGACCAGGATGTGCGGTTTCTGGGCCGGCACTGCGGTGTTCATGTCCCCTGCCTATGCTCCTGGAGGAATGGCCGGGCGATGCGCGGCCCTGCTGGCCCCATTGTCGGATTGCAACCGGCCTCGCGTCAACTGACACCCGCGCCTGCTACGCCATGTGGACGGCATTGCCCTATTCCCATCGTGACTCGGAGCCAGGGCCACGAGCAGCGACAGTGACGAACCCCCCATCACTACCCGCTGCATCCATGAAAGTCCTCGTTCCCGTGAAGCGCGTCGTCGACGCGAATGCCAAGGTCCGCGTGAAGGCCGACGGTTCCGGCGTCGACCTCGCGAACGTCAAGATGTCCATCAATCCCTTCGACGAGATCGCCGTCGAGGAGGCCGTGCGCCTCAAGGAGCACGGCATCGCCACCGAGGTCGTCGTGGTCTCGATCGGCTCTCCCGCCGCCGAGGAGGCGCTGCGCGCGGCGCTGGCGATCGGCGCCGACCGCGGCGTGCTGCTGCAGCACGACGGCGAGCTCGAGCCGCTCGGCGTCGCGAAGGCGCTCAAGCAGATCGCCGTCGAGGAGGCGGCGGGGCTCGTGATCCTCGGCAAGCAGGCGATCGACTACGACTGCGACCAGACCGGGCAGATGCTGGCCGGCCTGCTGGGCTGGCCCCAGGCCACCTTCGCCTCGAAGGTCACGATCGAGGGTGAGCGCGCGGTCGTCACGCGGGAGGTGGACGCGGGGCATCAGACGCTCTCCCTGCGCCTGCCGGCGATCGTCACCGCCGACCTGCGCCTGAACGAACCGCGCTACGCCAGCCTGCCGAACATCATGAAGGCGAAGAAAAAGCCGATCGCCAAGCGTGCGCTCGCCAGCCTGGGCGTCGACGTCGCGCCCCGCCTCGAGATCCTGAAGATGGCCGACCCGCCGCACCGCAAGGCCGGCGCCAAGGTGAAGTCGGTGCAAGACCTCGTCAGCAACCTCAAGCAAGCAGGAGTCCTCGCATGACCGCCCTCGTCCTGGCAGACCACGACAACACCACTCTGCGCGACGCCACGGCGCGGGCCATCGGCGCGGCCCTCAAGCTGGACAGCGAGGTGCACGTGCTCGTCGCCGGCGCTGGTTGCCGTCCGGCGGCCGAGGCGGCGGCCCGCCTCGCCGGCGTGCGCAAGGTGCTGATCGCGGATGCGCCGGCCCATGACCACCTGCTAGCCGAGCCGATCGCGGCGCTCCTCGTGTCGCTGGCGCCCGCCTACGGCGCGCTGCTGGCGCCGTCCACCTCGGTCGGCCGCGACATCATGCCGCGCGCCGCCGCGCTGCTGGACGTGATGCAGGTCTCCGACATGATCGCCGTGATCGGCCCGGACACGTTCGAGCGGCCGGTTTACGCGGGCAACGTCATCGAGACGGTGCGCAGCAAGGACGCGAAGAAGGTCATCACCGTCCGCACGAGCGCATTCCAGGCGGTCGGCGCCGGCGATCCCGCGCCCATCGAGCCGGTCGCGCCGGCGGCGGATGCTGGCCACACGCAGTTCGTGTCGGAGGACCTGCCGAAGCTGGAGCGGCCGGAGCTGACCTCCGCCCGCCTCATCGTCTCGGGCGGCCGCGCCCTGCAGAGCCGCGACAACTTCAAGACCGTCATCGAGCCGCTCGCCGACCGGCTGGGCGCCGCGGTGGGGGCGTCGCGCGCGGCGGTGGACGCGGGCTATGCGCCCAACGACTGGCAGGTGGGCCAGACCGGAAAGATCGTCGCGCCCGACCTCTACCTGGCCATCGGCATCTCCGGCGCCATCCAGCACCTGGCCGGCATGAAGGACTCGCACATCATCGTCGCGATCAACAACGACGCCGAGGCGCCCATCTTCTCCGTCGCCGACTTCGGCCTGGTCGCCGACCTTTACCAGGCCGTGCCCGAGCTCATGCAGGCGCTCCCCAAGGCCTGAAGCCCCAAGCCCCGCTGCCAGAAAGACCGCCATGCCCAGCTACAAAGCCCCCGTGCAGGACTACCTGTTCCTGCTGAAGGACGTCTTCCGCATCGAGCACTATGCCGACGTGCCCGGCTACGCCGACCTGTCGGCCGACCTCATCGAAGCGACACTGACCGAAGCCGCCAGGCTCTGCGACAACGTGCTGGCGCCGCTGAACCGCGTCGGCGACAGCGAGGGTTGCACGCGCCACGAGGACGGCAGCGTCACCACCCCAAGCGGCTTCAAGGAGGCCTTCGCCCAGTTCCGCGACGGTGGCTGGAACGGCCTCAAGTTCCCGGAGGAGTACGGCGGCCAGGGCTTGCCGTCGGTGCTGGCCGGCGTGCTGACCGAGTTCCTGGCGGGGGCGAACCTGTCGTTCTGGATGTACTCCGGCCTGACGCAGGGCGCGCTGGTGGCGCTGCTGCACCACGGCAGCGAGGAGCAGAAGCGCATCTACGTGCCCAAGATGGTGGCGGCCGAGTGGACCGGAACGATGAACCTCACCGAGCCGAACGCGGGCACCGACCTCGGCCTGCTGCGAACGCGGGCAAGCCGCCAGGCCGACGGCTCGTACGCGATCACGGGGACCAAGATCTTCATCTCCGCCGGCGAGCACGACCTGGCCGAGAACATCGTCCACCTCGTGCTTGCGCGCGTCGAAGGCGCGCCGGCCGGCACCCGCGGCATCTCGCTGTTCCTGGTGCCGAAGTTCATCCCCGCCGCCGACGGATCGCTCGGCCCGCGCAATGCGGCCTCGTGCGGCTCCATCGAGCACAAGATGGGCATCCACGGCAACAGCACCTGCGTCATGAATTTCGACGGTGCGACCGGCTGGCTCGTCGGCCAGGAAAACCACGGCCTGCCGGCAATGTTCACGATGATGAACGAGGAGCGGCTTGGCTGCGGCCTGCACGGCGTCGCGATCGCGGAGGCGGCCTACCAGAACGCCGCTGCCTACGCGCGGGAACGGCTGCAGGGCCGCGCGCTGGGCGGCAAGAAGAACGCCGACCAGCCGGCCGACCCGATCGTGGTGCATGCCGACGTGCGGCGCATGCTGATGACGATCCGCGCCACGACCGAGGGCGCGCGCGCGCTGGCGGTGTGGACCGGCATCCAGGTCGACCTGGCCACGCGTGCCGCCGATCCGGCGGTGCGCGAGGCGGCGGAGGATCACATGGCGCTCCTCACCCCGGTCATCAAGGCGTACTCCACCGACTCGGGCTTCGCCAGCGCCGTGCTGGCGCAGCAGGTCTACGGCGGCCACGGCTACATCGTGGAACACGGCATGGAGCAGTTCGTCCGCGACGCCCGCATCAACCAGATCTACGAGGGCGCCAACGGCGTCCAGGCCATGGACCTGGTCGGTCGCAAGCTCGGTCTGAACGGCGGCAG
>JAQGMU010000681.1 GCA_028292195.1 Ramlibacter sp.
AGCTCGCCGGCGTTCGGCGTGAGGACCGTGCACAGCGCCGCGAGCTCGGGCGAGACCACGCGCGCGGGTGCGGGGTCCAGCACGAACGGCAGGCCGAGCTCGGCCGCCGTCTGCGCCGCGGCCAGCACGGCCGCGTCGGGCACTTCGAAGTTGGCGAGCACCGCGGCGTCACCGCCGCCGTAGCGCACGATCGCCGCACGGACCGTCGCCGCGTCCAGCGCCGCGTTGGCGCCGGGCGCGATCGCGATCTGGTTCTCGCCCTCGCCGTCGACGAGGACGAGCGCGGCGCCGGTCGTGACGTCCACCCGCAGCAGTGCGTCGTGGGTCACGTCGCGTTCGGCGAGCGCCCTGATCGCGTCGTCGGCCGCGGCGTCGTTGCCGACTGCCCCGACCAGCACGCTGCGCACCCCGAGCATCCGTGCGGCGACCGCCGCGTTGCCGCCCTTGCCGCCGGGGCTGATCGTCAGCGCGCCGCCGAAGACCGTCTCGCCCGGCGCGGGCAGCCGCTCGACCCGGAGCAGGTAGTCGACGTTGACGCTGCCGACGACGATGACCGTCGGTGTGTCGAGCGGACTCATCCGTTGGTCCCGCTCGTCGAGATCGACTGCGTGAAGAACCGCTGACAGACGAACAGCAACACGCCGGGGATGACGGCCAGGATGACCGCGCCCGCGAAGATCTCCCCCTGCTTGACCTGGTAGAGCGTCGACAGGCCGGCGAGCGTGATCGGCGCCAGCTGCTTGTCGGGATCGGTGGCCTCCAGCAGCGGCCACAGGTACGCCTGCCACTGGTAGATGAACAGCACCATCGCCGCGCCCACGAGCGCCGGGCGCGACAGCGGGACGTAGATCCGCCACACGATCCTCCACCACGACGCGCCGTCCAGCCGCGCCGCCTCGCTCAACGACGGCGGCACCGCCGCGAAGAACTGCCGCAGCAGGAAGATCGCGAACCCGTTCCCCAACCCGGGCAGCACGAGGCCGGCGTAGGAGTTGTCCAGGCCCCACTCGCGGAACAGCCCCGCCAGCGGGATCGCGATCGCGTCGAACGGGATGCTGAAGGCGATCACCACGACCGCGAACAGCGCGTTGCGCAACGGGAAGCGCAGGACCGCGAACGCGAACGCGGCCGGGATGCTTATCAACAGCCCGACGGCCGTCGTCAGGAACGCCACGAGGATCGAGTTCCATGTCGCGCGCAGGAAGTGCGCGTCGATCAACCCCTGGAAGTTGTTCAGTGTCCACGCCCGCGGGACCACCGCTTGGACGCTCAGCGGCTGCAGGTAGGCGAAGATGTCGTGCTCGGGCCGCAGGGCGCTGATGACCATCCAGTAGGTTGGCAGCACGAACGCCAGCGCGATGAGCGCTGCGGGGATCGCCCGCACGATGCGACGTCCCCGGCCGGGCTGCTCGTCGTCGTTCACGACCGCTCCTCGTTGCGTCCCTGCAGCAGCCGCAGCTGCACGGCGACCAGCGTCAGCAGCACGATCAGCATCAGGACGATCTCGGCGGACGCGGTCGCGGTGTCGCCGTCGGTGAAGGCTCGGGTGTAGATGTCGTACATGACCACGCGGGTGGAGTCCTCCGGACCGCCCTTGGTGAGGATCTGGGTGGGCGCGAACACGAGCACGTTGGCCACCGTGTTGGCTACGACGACGAAGGCCAGGGGCCGGCGCAGCTGGGGAAGGGTGATGTTCCAGAACGTGCGCAGCCGGCCCGCGCCGTCGACGGCGGCCGCCTCGTTGAGCTCGCGGGGAATGTCTTGGACACCGGCGACGAGGAAGATCATCCAATAGCCCACGCCGACCCAGGACAGGATCGCGACGATCGCCAGTGGCGCCTGGCTCGCGGAGCCGAGGAACGGCTGCTGGGCGATGCCGACGATGCCGAGCAGGCCGTTGATCGGTCCGTCGGGCCGGAACGCGACGCCCCACACCACGCTGGAGACCGCGATCGGCACGGCGATCGGCAGCACGATGAGCGTCCGCCACGCCCAGGCGCCCCAGACGCGCCCGGACAGCGCCAGCGCCAGGGCGAGCGCGAGCACCGTCTGGAAGACCACCGTGATCCCGACGAGCTTGCCCGTCGCGCCGATGACGGCGCCGAAGCGGGGCGAGTGGAACAGGAAGCTGTAGTTGTCGAGGCCGACCCAGTGCTTCTGGCCGTTGGTGAGCAGCCCGGAGCTGTGGAAGCTGTCCCACACCGCGCGCAGCGCCGGGTAGACACGGAAGGCAGCGAGGCACAGCAGCGCGGGCGCCAGGAACGCCAGGGCGGTGAGCGCCTCCGACCCGCGACGCCGGCGCACCGGCGCCGCGGGCTCGTGACCCGTCCCGGGCCGCGCCGACGAGCGCGCGGGCAGGACGGGCCGGTCCGTATCAGTGGGCGAGTTCAGAGCCGAGCTCCTTCTGGGCCTTGTCGAGCGCGGCCTTGACCGGCTGGCCGTTGCGGATGTCGGCAAACGCGTTGCCGATCGTCGACTCGAACGTGATGTACCCGGTCGACGGCGGCCGATGCACGACCGTGTGCTGCAGCTCGTAGTCGATGAGATCGCCGAGGCCGGTGAGCTGCGGCTGGCCCTTCTCCACCGTGGCGAAGAACTGCGGCAGGGCCTTGACGTTCGGCGTCGGGTTGGGGTTGTCGGCCACCGAGGCGAGGTTGCCGTCGACGTCGGTCGTCGCGTACTCGACGAACTTCAGGACCGCATCCTTGTTCTTGGTGTTGGGATTGACGCCCAGCGCGAACGAGTCGGACGGCGTGGCGGGCTTGCCACCCTGGAAGTACGGGTGCGGGGCGAACCCGTAGGACGGGGCCTTCGGCCCGTTGAAGTCCGGGATCGCCGGCACGCCGAGGAAGAACGCGCACTTGCCCGTGGCGAAGAGCGCACGGGACTGCTCGGCGGGCACGCCGCGTGGCGAGACCTTCGAGGCGTACAGCTTGGAGTAGAAGTCCATCGCCTTGACCCAGCCGGCGTTCGTGACGTCTGGCGTCCGGAGGTCGGCGCCGCTGAGGCCGGAGCCGCCACCGGCCGACTCGACCAGCGGCTGCAGCTGGTAGTAGCGGTCGGGCTGGTCGAACATGAAGCCGCACTGGGAGCCGGCCTTGCGCGTCTTCTGCGCGGCGTCGTACAGCTGCTCCCACGTCCAGCGCTGCGCCGGGTCGTGCGAGGGCGGCGTGACGCCGGCCTTCTTCAGCAGAGCCTTGTTGTAGTACAGGACCTGGCTGGAGCTCCACATCGGCGCCGAGAAGATCTGGCCCTGGTAGCTCGACGCGACGACCGACTGCGCGAACAGGTTCTGCTTGGCCAGCGCCCCATACGGCGTCTCGCTCAGGTTCATCAGGAACCCGCGTGCAGCCAGGGCCGCGGTCCGCGGCTGGTCGGCGTCGTACACGTCGAAGGAGCTGTCCTTCTGCGACAGCCGCGACTGGACCACGTCGTTGAGGTTCTCGAAGGGCACGATCTCCTGCTTGACCGTGATGTTGGGGTACTTGACCTGGAAGTCCTTGATCAGCGTCTTCATCTGATCGGCGGAGCAGCACGCCAGGAACGTCAGCGTGACCGGCTTCGTGCCGGCGGCCTGCGTGCTCGCGCCGGCCGCCGCGGGCGACCCACCGCGGCTGTCCTTGTTGCTGCCGCCGCAGGCGGACAGCGCCGCGGTGCTGCCGAGTACGCAGCACGCGACAGCAAGTCCCCGCGTCCAGCGGGGCGACCCAGTAGTCCTCATCGATCTCTCCTCCTGACGATCGGCGTGCCGCCTGCGCCGAATCTACACGTGTTGAATGACTCGACACAAGCGCCCGGCATATGGCGCGGCCGCGGCTGCGGACGACCCGGGGACCCTTGCGCCGGCCGCGACGGCGGCGAAGCTCGGCCAACCTAACCCAGGTGGTCTACTCGTGTCAACCCGCACGTGGCGATCGGTTGCTGCGCCTCGCGATCGGCGGGTTGACACGCGTAGATGACCGTGGATTGGTCGCCGACCGGAGCTGGCCGGGCAGCCGAAGGGCATAGATCGGTTGCTCGACCCCTGAGTCAGGCGGTACGGTCTCGACGATGAGAGCCGTCATCTTCGACGAGTACGGCGACCCCGAGGTCCTGCACGTCGCGGACGTCGACGAGCCGCATCCGGCGGCCGGCCAGGTGCGCATCGCGGTCCGCG
>JAQGMU010000123.1 GCA_028292195.1 Ramlibacter sp.
GGCGGACCAGTGGCGGCGCGATCAGGAGCGCCGCGACCAGGAAGTCTGGCTGCGGCAGCAACAGGCGCCGCAGCAGCCGATCCGGCCCGCCCCGATGGGCGTGCCGGCCCGCCGCGTCAGTTGACGCGCCGGGTATAGGTGCGGGTCACGTGCGCCGACTTTTCTTCTTCCGGCGGCAGGTAGATCGTGGTGCGGTCGATCTTGGCGTCGAAGGCGGCGATTTCGGCGCTGGCGCAGCGGATCACGGCCCGGTCCAGCGGGTGGCATTGGCGCTGGCTCAATTTGCTCAGTTCTTCGGAGCGGTCTATGTGTTGACGCACCTGGGCCGGGTCGACCATCAGGGCAAAGGGATTGTTGGCTGCCACCGCTGTCGTCATTTTCTTTAGCTCCTTGGTTGCGTGCGCTTCGCGACGCTGTTCTCGATGACGCAAACTGTCGTGGCTGAGGGTATTTTGTAACGTCATCTTCGGCCGTTTCACCTTGTAGGACGCTTTCGCACCCCCGGTCGGGTTGGGTGGGGCTGGCACGCCAGTTGCACAATAGGCACATGCCATTCATGCCGCCGTTCATCCCCCCCACGCTCCACTCGGATCCGGAAAGCGCGCTGGCGCAGGTGCGCGCCATCTACAACCAGCAGATCAACCACCTGCGCGAGGCGATGCAGCGGTTCGTCGCCGGCGAGGCATTGCCCGGGCGGGTGCGGGCCTGCTACCCGTTCGTGCGCATCGCCACCGACACGGTGGTGCGGCAGGCGGCGCTGGAGGCCTCGGGCCTGAGCTACGGCTTCGTCGCCGACGCCGGCCGTTTCGAGACCACGCTGACGCGGCCGGACCTCTATGGCAACTACTACCTGGAGCAGTTCGCGCTGCTGCAGCAGAACCATGGCGTGCCGCTGGAGATAGGCACCAGCAACGAGCCGATCCCCATCCATTTCTCGTTCGCGGAACACGACCACATCGAAGGCACCCTGTCGCCGGCGCGCAGGATGATGATGCGCGACCTGTTCGACCTGCCGGACCTGGGCGCGATGGACGACGGCATCGCCAACGGCACGGTGCGCTACGGGCCCGGCGACGCCCACCCGCTGGCGCTGTTCACCGCCTCGCGCGTGGACTACTCGCTGCACCGCCTGCGCCACTCCACCGGCAGCGCGCCCGACTGGTTCCAGAACTTCGTCCTCTTCACCAACTACCAGTTCTACATCGACGAATTCGTCAAGCTGGGGCACGAGGAGATGGGCCGGCCGGACAGCGAGTACCTCGCCTTCGTCGAACCGGGCAACGTGGTGACGCGGCGCGCGGGCATGCAGCGCGAGCCGCAGGACGGCCTGGGCGCGCCGCCGCCGCGGCTGCCGCAGATGCCGGCCTACCACCTCATTCGCCCGGGTCACGGCGGCATCACGATGGTGAACATCGGCGTCGGGCCGTCGAACGCCAAGACCATCACGGACCACGTGGCGGTGCTGCGGCCGCACGCCTGGATGATGCTGGGGCACTGCGCGGGCCTGCGCAACAGCCAGCAGCTGGGCGACTACGTGCTGGCCCACGGCTACGTGCGCGAGGACCACGTGCTGGACGAGGAACTGCCGCTGTGGGTGCCGATTCCGGCGCTGGCGGAAATCCAGCTGGCGCTGGAACAGGCGGTGGCGGACGTCACCCGCTGCCAGGGCGCGGACCTGAAGCGCATCATGCGCACCGGCACCGTCGCCAGCACTGACAACCGCAACTGGGAGCTGCTGCCGGGCAACGAACCGCAGCGGCGTTTCAGCCAGAGCCGGGCCGTCGCGCTCGACATGGAAAGCGCCACCATCGCCGCCAACGGCTTCCGCTTCCGCGTGCCCTACGGCACCTTGCTGTGCGTGAGCGACAAGCCCTTGCACGGCGAGATCAAGCTGCCGGGCATGGCCAACCACTTCTACCGCGAGCGGGTCGACCAGCACCTGCGCATCGGCATGCGCGCCATCGAGATCCTGCGCTCGCAAGGGCCGCAGCGCCTGCACAGCCGCAAGCTGCGCAGCTTCGATGAGGTGGCCTTCCAGTAAGGAACGCTCTAGGCCTTGGGCGAAGGCTCCGCGTCGTGGGCCTGGGCCGAGGACCGGATGCGCAGGCGCTTGAACGGCGTGGCCCGTCCCAGCAACAGCATCACCACCAGCCCGGCGCCCATGCCGATGGTCAACGCATAGCCGGCCGCCACGAAGTACTCCTCGAACTCGTGGCTGAGGACGTACAGCGCGGTCAGGGCCGACACCAGCATGGTCATGGCGGCGAAGGCGAAGGCGAAGAAGTCGCCCAGCACCACCTTCTGCCCGCAGTCCGGGCAGGCCGTGATGTCATGGAAGAACAGGCTGCGGACCTTCAAGGTCCGGCTGCATTTGGGACAGCGGTAGTTCATCGCGCGCTCCTGGGGCCAGGAGCGGAAAAGTACACCTGCGCACCGGCGGTGGCAAGACCCTTGCGGACGATGTCGCCCAGCGAAGTGCAGTTTCGTACGCGGGGCCGCGCTACGTGGCCCCTTCGGCCGCCATCACTGTCGCCATCGCTTCGCCCAGGCGCACCGACCGGGTGGGCGCCCAGTCGGCCGCGAAGGTCAGCACGTTCCGCGGGAACAGCAGGATCACGGTCGAGCCCAACAGGAAGCGCCCCATTTCGGCGCCCTTGCCCAGCACGACGGACTGGTCCTCGTAGCGCCATTCGCGCGGCTCGCGGGTGCGCGGCGGGTTGACCACGCCGTGCCACACCGTCGCCATGCTGCCGACGATGGTGGCGCCCACCAGCACCATCACCATGGGCCCGTGGGCGCAGTCGAATTCGCAGACCACTCGCTCGTTGCGGGCGAACAGGCTGGGCACGTGTCGCGCCGTCAGCGGGTTGACCGAGAACAGGTCGCCCGGGATGTAGATCATCCGCTTGAGCCGTCCCTCGCAGGGCATGTGGATGCGGTGGTAGTCCTTGGGCGCCAGGTACAGCGTGGCGAAGTGGCCGTGGTCGAACCGGTGCGCCAGCTGCTGGTCGCCGCCGACCAGGGCCCGCGTCGAATAGCTGTGGCCCTTGGCCTGGAAGATCTGGTCGTGCTCGATCGGCCCGTACTGGCTGATGGCGGCGTCCACCGGGCAGACGAAGGGGGCGGCGGCCAGCGGGCGGGCACCGTCGCCCAGCGCCCGGGTGAAGAAGTCGTTGAAGGTGGCGTAGCTCTCGATGCGCGGCTCGGCCGCCTCTGCCATGTTCACCTTGTAGTGGGCCACGAACTTGCGGATGATCGCGTGCGTGATGCCGCCCATGCGGGCGTTGGCCACTTTGCCCGCGAACACGGTCAGCAGTTTCTTCGGCAGCAAGTACTGCTGGGTGATGGGCAGGGGGCGTCGGGGCAAGCGCGGTCCTTGGATCGGGGCAAAAGCGAAAATTCTACGGGGCCGCACGCCCGCGCGGAGGCCCTGGACCCTGCCCGGCGACACAATTTGCCGCGCATGACCGAGCCGCTCCTGGCGGCACAGGACGGTTCGCGGCGCCCACACGCAGGCGCTTGCCGCCTAACAGCCACCTAAGACAACGCTAAGGGCCGGCTAAAGGGCCCTGCCTACAGTGAGATCACGGTTGACGCGGGACCTGGACAAGGTCCCCGGCGCCACCGGACAAGAAGTCTCAAGCCACTCACTGAAAGGTCCACATCATGTCTTCCAAGCATCTCCTCGCCATCGCCGCCGTTGCCGCCGCTTTCTCGGGCTTCGCCCGTGCCGACGAAGCCGATGGCTCGCAATACGCCGTCCGGTTCGACGGCACCCGCACCCGCGCCGAAGTGAAGGCCGAAGCGGCCCGCGTGCCGGCCACCCGCAGCACCGAGCCGGCCGGCTCGCGCGTTGCCGAACCCGTCAAGTCGACCGTCGACACCGCCGTCGTGCGCGCCGAGGCCGCCCAGGCCGTGCGGCTGGGCAAGATCTCCTCGGGCGAAATCGGCCTGTAAACAGCCGCCAGTTGAACCTCCCAGGGGGCCTCCCGGCCCCATTCACGGGCCCTTCGGGGCCCTTTTTCATGTACCGCTGCCCCGGGCGGCCGCCAGCCAGGACCCATCAGGACGGAGGCTTCGGCACGAGGAGCGACGGTGCAAGATTTCCTCCTGCACCGGGAGCGCTGAGGGGACCTTGCTGCTGCCGCGCGGGCGGCGCGTGGAATTCCACCTCCAGATGGATCCGGGAGCGAACCGCCACGCCGTCGATTTCGCCCGGCTTGAACGGGATGGACTGGAAGGTCTCGGCCACGGCGCGGGCAAAGGCGGGCGGAATTTCGGGACGATCGAGCTGGACCCGCCGCACCACGCCGCCTTCGTCGATGAAGAGCGACAACTGCACGTTCAGGTCGACGATGCCGCTCACGTCCGGTGGAAACGGGACATCCACTTCGCGCAGCGGCCGCGGAGCCACCGTGAGCTGGCCGCGCGGGACGTAACCGGCCTCCACGCCGGCGGCGGGCATGCTGCGTGCCGGTGGCGGGGCCTGCGCGGGCGCGGCTGCAACCATGGCGGCCGCAGGGGGGATGGGATGCTGCGGCTGCGCCCCGCCTGCGGGCTCGGCAGGCGCCGAGGGCGCGGCAATGGCGGCCGGCGGCGGGGTTTCCGGCTGGATCAGCCGCGTCCGGAATGGAAAGCGGCTGCCGCCGCCGGCCTGGCCGTGCGGCGCAGCCGCGAATTGCGCTTGCAGTTGCGTCAGCACCGCTGCATGGGCCAGCACCGCCATCGCGATGGCCGGTCCCAGGCGGCGGGCAACACCCTCCACCTCACTCCACCAGTTCCCGCCAAGAGGTGCGGCGCAGGTTGTTGGTGGACGACGTGGGCGATCCCACCAGCGACTGCAGCGTGCCGTCGCTGCGGGTGATGATGGTCACCACGCTGCCGGTCGCCGCCCCCGTGGTCAGCTGCACCAGCGTCAAGCCCTGGATCATCACGTTACCGACGTAGCTCGAGGTCGATGCGCCGGTCCCGATGTTGAACTGGTACAGGAACGACTGGCCCCCCACGGTGCAACTGTCGCTGCTGGGCAGGTTGGAGCCCACGTAGAGGGTTTCCAGCGCAAGCTGGGGATTCACCGACACCCGCTCGCCGGCAGGAAGGTCGGCCGTCCAGCCGGATTTCGTCGCCCAGTCCACCGTGTTGGTGGTGCTCGCGCGGCTGGTGCCGCTGGCGGTGATGGTCTGCGTGACGAAGTTGCTGCTGCTGCGCACCACCCCGTAGGGGGTGTTCGTCAGCGGATCCTTCATGGCGGTGATCGACTGCGTCTTGGTGTTGGACAGGTCGGTGGTCCCCAGGTAGCGGCCGGTCGCCACGTACACGACGGGGTAGAGGCTGCCGTTGTAGTTGACCTCCGCCACGGCGGGCTTGGTCGTGATCGGCTCCGCCGTGCCGTCGGCGCTGGTCAGCTGCGCCAGCCGCAGGGCTGCGCTGTTCGGGGCCACCAGGTTGTCGATGTCGAAGCGCCACAGGTTGCCCAGCAGGTCGCCACCATAGAAGCGCTTGGCGGTGTTCACGACCTCGGAATCCACCCACGGGTTGATGCGCGCCAGGCCGCTGGGGGTGGTGGTCGAGCCCGCCCCGGTGGTGCCGCTGGTGTAGGTGGGGATCTGGGTGATCGGCGCGCCCGTGTTGGCGTCCACCACGAACAGGTGGCCGTTGCCGTCGCCGGGGCTCACGTTGTTGTAGCCGGAGCCGAATACCACCACCCAGGTGCCGTCGGCGCGCTTGGTGATGATGGGATTGCCGAAGGTCAGGCCGAGATCGTTGTTGCTGTACTCCCACAGCAGCGAAGGCGCAGCGGGATCCGTGATGTCCAGCGCGTAGTAGCTGCGGCCACCGGAATTGAGCCCGCCGACCACGATCGTCTTCCAGTTTGTGCCGTCGAAGATGTCGCCCATCTGCGGCGAGCCGTCCACGAAGTACGAGTGGTTGTTGGAGTAGCTGTTGTCCGCCAGCTTGTACATGTTGCTCATCACGGCCGTGGGAATGAACGCCCACAGCTCGTTGCCCGTCGTGCGGCTGAAGGCGTGCAGCATGCCGTCATTGGCCGCGGCCAGCACCACCGCCTGCCGGCCGGACTTGTTGGTCGCGAAGGTCCCGTAGGCGTTCTCCGTGTACTTGAAGCCGGGCTTGCCGACGAACAGCGGCGAGGCGTTGATGATGTCGCCCAGCAGGTTCTGCCGGCTGCGGTAGTAAGTCGCCGACTGGTCCCCGTGCAGGTAGCTCACCAGGTTGGCGCCGAGGTTGGCCGCGGTCTTGTCCGCCGTATTCAGCGAGGAGCACTGCGCCGGGGCGGAGCCGCCGTCGGCGCCGATCTTGGTGCAGAAGTTGTCGAACAGGCCGTTCTTGCCGTCGGTGGTCAGGTTGACGTAGCTGAACGTATGCAGCGTCGACGTGCCCGCGTAATAGATCGTGCGGCCGGCGGCGGTTTGCGCGTCCAGCTGCGCCTTGGCCGACCAGGTCGGGGTGGCGGAAATCAGGCCCGTCGTCGGGTCGATCTTGTACGACAGCACGTCGCCCACCCACTTCTGCGTGGTGAACTGGGCGACATAGATGTCGTTGTCCCCCGCCACCGGCTGCAACGAGCTGGTGGAAGCCGCGGACGCGGCCCCGGTCACGGCCTTGATCGAATCCAGCGCCGAGTTCAGGCTGTTGGTCAGCGAGGTCGGGTCGCCGGCGCTGAAGTACTGGCCGCGGCCGTTGACGGCGGCGTGCCACAGGTCGTCGATGTTGGCCGGGCCGCCGCCGCTGGTGGAATTGATCGGCGTGGGCCAGTTCTTGCTGCTGTTGGTGATGTCGAAGTAGTCACCCGAGAGCTGGGTCAGGTAATTGGGGTCGTAGCGCAGCAGGCCGCTGGAGCCCAGGCCCAGCGTGAAGGTGGTCATGTGCTGCCAGGTCGCCGAGTCACCGTAGGAGTGGGCGGCGTCGTTGGTGTTGCCCGGGACGTTGTTCGCGCAGACATCGGTGCTCAGGGCGCCGATGCAGTTGCTCAGGCCGGAGTCGCGCAGGTCGGTCTGGTAGTAGTACATCGCCACGTCGGCCAGCGTATTGAGGCTGCCGCCGGTATTGGTGGTCGCGGTGCTGCTGGTGTGGGTGCTTTCCGCGGTCGTCGGGGCGGCAGTCGTCGTGGCCACCGGCGTCCGGTTGCTGCTGGCGGGCCCCGTGGTGGCGGGCGTATTGGCGTTCACGGCGGTGACCGTGGTGGACGCCAGGTTGCCGGTCGTGCTGGACGGGTTCGTGGGGCTGCTGTGGCAGGTGGCATCGACGTTGCCGGCGACAGTCGTCACCCAGGGAGACGTGCCGGTGGTCGTGGTCGGCGCGTTTGTGGTGCGAACGGTCGACGAGCCGCCGGTGGTGATCACCGCGGTACTCGTCGTGGTATTGCTCGACAGGGTGCCGGCGGTCGTGACGTCGCTGATCGTCACCCCGTTCACGACCTTGATGACCCGCGTGTACGGCGTGATGTCAGACTTGGTGGCGACCACGGTGGAGGTTGCGTCGGTCGTCGTCGTGTCGGTGACGCTGTTCACCGTCAGGTTGACCTTGTCGCTCGTCTGCGTCAGGGGCCGCTGGACGGCGTCGCCGTTGCAGCTCTGCGCGCCGGGCCGGATCGTGTAGGTGCCGCTGCCGCTGCCGTTGGATCCACTGTTGCTGTAGGTGAACTTGGTGGCAGATATGACCGTGATGGTCACCGGATTGACCCGGAAGCTGCTGTCGTTGCCGCTGGAGACGCGGATGGAGTCCCCGGTCACCAGGTCGTGGCCTGCCGCAACCGTGACGGTCACGACGTTGCCGCTGCGCGTCAAGCTGGCCCCCGCGAGATTGAACTCGGGGACGAGTACGTAGGCTGTGCGCCGCTGGCCCGAGTTGCCGGGCTGGGGAGACTGGGTGGTCGTTCCCGTCGTCACGGTGCTGGTAATGACTTGCGGCGTCTGGATGGTGGACAGCGTCGTCACCGTGCGCGTCCACTTCTCCGTGGTCGTGGCCGATACGCTGCCGCCGTCGAACATGGGGCGCAGCGTGGCGCCACCGTCCTGCTGGTCGACGCTCGTCGTGCCGTCCAGCTTGAACGGCCCGTAGCTCGACGTTTCGTAGCCGGTGTTCCAGTAGCCGTCGGTGGAGAGGATCGTGAAATTGCGCTGGCAGGAATACTGCACCGGGTCCACGGTCTGGCCGGTCGCGGTGTTCGAGTAGTACTGGCCGGCCTTGGACAGGGCGCCGCGCAGCGGCGTATTGATGGCCGGGCTGGCGGCATTCAGGTCGGTGTAGAACGTCGCCTTCTGGGTGGCGTCGAAGTCGCGGATGTTGAGGAAG
>JAQGMU010000125.1 GCA_028292195.1 Ramlibacter sp.
GTGCTCGGCCATCAGGGCCATCGCCGCCTTCTTCTGGCCGGCCTCGATCGCGTCGATCAGGCGGCTGTGCTCGTCGTTCGGGCAGGCGGCCACGGTCGGCGCCTCGAAGGCGAGGATGGCCAGGCAGGTGAGCGGGGTCAGCTCGCGCACCATGCGCGTCATGACGGGGCTGCCGGAGAGCTGCGCCAGCTGCACGTGGAACTCGCCGGACAGGCGCACCGAAGCGCGCCGGTCGCCGCTGGCGCTGGCCTGCTGCTCGCGCTTGACCAGCAAGCGCAGCTGCTTCACCGCCCCCGGGGCCTTGCCCTCGGCGATGCGGTCGATCAGGCGCGCCACGACCGCGGGCTCCAGCGTCCGGCGCGCCTGCAGCACGTCGTGCGCCTCCTCGGCGCTCGGCGTGGTGACGAAGGCGCCGCGGTTGGGGATCAGCGTCACCAGTTGTTCCACCGCCAGCCGCTGCAGCGCGCCGCGCACTTGCGTGCGGCTGACCGCGAACAGCTCCGCCACGCGCTCCTCGGACAGCTTGGTGCCCGGGGTGAGCCGATGCTCCACCACCGCCTCGTAGATGCGGTCGTAGATGTCGGCGGCCTTGTAGGCCTGGGACTGCGCGGCGGGCGGCGGGCGGCGGGTCGAAGGGCGGGTCATGCGGATTGGGGGCGACGGGGGCGATGTGGCGATGGTAGCGGTCGCGCCGTCAGGCCGGCTGCAACCGGTTGGCGCGCCTGAACTTCTGCAGCCGATGTTCGCCGGCCAGGATCGGCGGGTGCCTGGCCGGCTCGTCCCGCATGCAGCTGGGGATGCACTCGACCAGGGCATCGTGGTTGGCATTGTGGAAGAACACGATGGACATGCGGCGCGTGCCGCCCACGGCGTCCGGCGGCGGATTCGCCACCCGGTGCATGTTCGACAGCCACTTGTCGTTGGTCCACCGCTGCATCAGGTCGCCGATGTTGATCACGAACGAGCCGGGCACGGTCTGCACGTCGATCCATTCGCCGGCGCGCGTGCGCACCTGCAGGCCGCCGGGCTTGTTCTCGGACAGCAGCACGGTCAGGGTGCCGTAGTCGGTGTGCTCGCCGGCCCGCAGCTGGCCGGCCGCCGCATGCTCGCTGGTTTCGAAATAGTCCACCGCCGCGACGGTGCTCGGCGCGTGGTCGATCCGGGACCGGAAATGGTCGTCGGGCAGGTCGAGTGCCAGCGCGAAGATGCGCATCAGGCGCTCGGCCAGCCCCGACAGGGCCTCGAAATAGCGGGTCCAGACCTCCCGCATCTGCGGCAGGCCGTCGGGCCAGTAGTTGGGCGCGAAGTGGATCGCGGCGTCGGCGCTGTCCGCATCGACACCGGGGGGAAAGTCGGGCCGGCCGATGGAGAACACTTCCTTGCGGTCCGGCGGGGTGGACTTCCCCGTGCTCTTCGCCAGCGCCACTTCGCCATAGGGAAAGTAGCCGCGATTGTGGTCGGCGTTGCGCCGGCGGGCCGTCGCCTTCTGCTCCGGGGGCAGCGCGAAGAACGCCGCCGAAACCTGCCGCATCTCCGCGATCAGGGCCGCCGGAACGCCATGCCCGCAGACGGTGAAGAAGCCGATGTCGACGCAGGCCCTGGCGACGGCGTCGGCGATGGCGCGCCGGCCCGCGGGCTCATCGAACCCGGAAATGTCGATGACCGGGACCATTTCAGTAGCCCAGCGCGGCCTTCGGCTTGCCGGTCACCGCCTCCAGGAAGCGGAAGTCCATGTTCTTGTCGATGCCGGCCGACACGTCGTTGTTGATGTACTTGAGGTCGCGCATCATGGCGCCGATCGCCAGTGCGGGACGGCGGTACATCATGTATTCCGGGTAGAGGTTGTCGACCGCACCCGCCGCCACCGCCTGCTCCAGGCCGCTGACCTTCTGGATGGTCTCGACCAGCAGCGGCTTGCTGGCCGCCATCGCGTCGTTGACCTTGACGATGGCGCGAACCGCTTCCTCGACGCCCTTGGGGTTGTTGGCGATGACGTCGGAGCGGGTGAGGATCAGGCTGGTGAGCTTGCCCGAGGCCTGGTCGTACGGGAAGGCGAAGAACTTCGCCGCGCCGGCCTGGCGGATCTGGGTGGCGAACGGTTCGACCGAGCAGATCAGTTCGACCTCGCCCCGGCGCAGTGCCTGCACGTGGTCCGACGGGTTGGGAATGTTGACGAACTGGACGTCCTTGTTGATGTCGATGCCCTGCTTGAGGAAGGCGCCGCGCATGTGGATGTCCTGCGCGTTGCCGCGCGAAGCCGCGACGCGAAACGGCTTGCCCGCCGCCTTGTAGTCGGCGATCACCTTCTTCAGGCCGGCCCAGTCGTTTTCCTTGATCGGCAGGCTGTTGCCGACCAGCATCTGCGAGCCGCCGCTGATGTGCCCGGAAATGGCCACCACGTCGAACCCCTTGTCCAGGGCGATCGCATAGTGCTGGTAGGTAACCTGGGCCACGTCGACGTTCTTGGAAACCAGCGCGGTCAGCGAGTCGCTGCCGGTGCTGAACCCGATGGCTTCCAGCTTCACGTTGCTGGCGTAGGCGGGCGCCAGGGACAGCGGCGCGCACTGGGCGCACTTGGCGTACGCCAGCCTGATCGAGGGAATCTCCTGGGCCTGGCCGGCCAGGGGCAGCAGCGCTGCCAGGGCAAGCGCGAATTTCGCGGTAAGTCTGAGCATGGGAACCTCGGATTGGGTTGCACGGCGAGCCACCGTAAGGGTGGACGAGCAAGTGCCGTGCCACCGGCTTGTATCCAATCCTGGCCCACTTGTTCGCCAGCCATCCGCGGGGCGAAGCGGCACGGTGCGCGCGCTCCCGGGACAGGTGCGCGCGCACCATTTGTGCACATTCGGCCGGCAGGATTGTGTCCAATCTGGCCAGGCGATGGTGCCGGCGTTGGGCCGCACCGCACCGCACCGTGAACGCAATGTTCACGCTACCCTCCTTGTCGCGTCAGCGGGAAGATCGCACCATCGCGGACATGACGACAAGCGCAAGAGAAAAACCCATGGCCAAGGACCATTCCTCCGGCCTTCCCGGCTTCAATGTCCGATGGACCGGCGGCGAGGACCATTGGGTCACCCGGGAAAAAGGCGAGATCGACCTGTTCATGTGGCATAAGCCGGCCGCTGCCGATACCCCATTCGCGGGCACCGTGTTGTTCGTGCACGGCTCATCCATGGCTTCCCAGCCCACCTTCGACCTGAGCGTACCCGGCCGCCCGGACTCGTCGGCGATGGAGTGGTTTCGTGCCAGGGGCTTCGATACCTGGACACTGGACAACGAAGGCTACGGCCGCTCCAGCAAGCATCGCGACATCAACTTCGACATCAGCAATGGCGCGGACGACCTCGCCGCCGCCAGCGCGTACATCCTGCAGCGTGCGCGCTCCCCGGGCTTGATGGTCTACGGCATCTCCTCCGGGGCCCTCAAGGCTGCCCTGTTCGCGCAGCGCCACCCGGAGCGCGTCGCGCGCCTGGCACTCGACGCCTTCGTCTGGACCGGCGAGGGCAGCCCGACACTCGCCAGGCGTCGCGAACGGATGGAGGAGTGGACCCGTGCCCATCGGCGCCCCATCGACAAGGCCTTCGTGCACAGCATCTTCAATCGCGACCATCCCGGCACTGCCGAGGACCGCGCGGTCGATGCGTTCGCCGATGCCATCCTGAGCCTGGACAGCTCGATGCCCACCGGCACCTACGTGGACATGTGTTCGAAACTTCCTCTCGTGGACCCGAAGCAGTTGAACGTGCCGACGATCGTGATGCGCGGCGAGTACGACGGCATCGCCAGCTTCGACGACCTGCTGGACTTCTTCCGGCTGCTGCCGCACGGCGACAAGCAGTTCGCCGTCATGGCGGGCATCTCGCACGCGAGCTTCCAGCAGAAAAACTACTACAGCGTCTATCACATCCTGCACGGTTTCTTCACCGGGCCGGCGCCGGTCTACCCCTGAAAACCGCGGGCGGAGAGCGACTCAGGAACCAGGCACGAGGCCGGGCTCGAGTTGCTCGCAATATTCGGCGATCTCGCCCGGGCGCGTCCACCAGACGCGCCCTGCCAACGCATGCCCCATGCAATGGGCAAGCGCCTTGCGCAGGAAGTGGACCTGGTACGGATGGCCGAAGATGTAAGGATGCAGCGACACGTTCATGACCAGTGGATGGCGCTCGCACTGCCGGACCATTTCCTCGAACTGGGCGACCAGCAGGTCACAGAAGTCGTGCCCCGTGTACTTGCGGTGCACGATGGCTTGCGCATCGTCCGTCTCGATGGGGTACGGCACCGACAGCAGCGGACCGAACCTGGTCCGCAGCCACACCGGCTGATCGTCCATCGGCCAGTCCATCACATAGCGGTAACCGTTGGCCTTGAGCAGGTCCGGGGTGCTGGCCGTCTCGTAGGCACCCGCGCCCATCCAGCCGCGCGGAGGCCGCCCTTCGTGCGCCTGGATGGTCTGGGTCACTTCCTGGATCAGCCGTTCCTCGTCCGCAGCCCACATGCCGCGCAGGTTCTCGGCGTTCGTCCGCCCATGCGCGACGACCTCGTCACCGCGGCGGCGGATCGCATCCGTGATCTGTGGCGCGTAGTGGTAGACCAGGGAGTTGGTGTTGTGCGCGGCGGGCAGCCGCAGCTCGTCGAGCAGGTCGAAGAGCCGCCAGATGCCGACACGGTTCCCGTAGTCGCGCCACGAGTAGTTGCGATGGGTTTGCGGCTCGTTCGTCTTGGCCGGGTCATGGCCCATGCCCGCATTGAACGCGAACCACTCGATGTTGGTGGTGACCACGAACGCCAGCCGCCTGGAATCCGGCCAGCTGTAGTCCGGCCGTTCCGGCAGCGGCAGGTAGTCATAGCGGTCGTGCTGCGGCAGCAGATCCATGCGTTCAGCCTCCGGGCACGTGGCCCCACAGATCGAGGATCACGCGCGCACCTGGCGCGAACAAGTCGTCGGCGACCTGGATGGCGCTGAACGGGATGCCCTCACGCCTGAGCATCGGATCCCAGGCGAGATGGCAACTGCGGAAGTCGCGCAGATCGGCATGGAACTGGATGGCTCGCGTCACCTGTGACAGGTCGCTGCCCGCGGCGGCGAAGATCGTCTGCGCCTTGGCCAGAATGTCGGACATCTGCGCGGCGGCGCTGTCCTGATAAAAAGGCATCGTCGGATCGACCTGGCCGCCGAGGCAGACCCCGCCGTTCTCGATCCCCATCAGGCCGGCGACGAACAACAGCCCGTCGCACACCCTGGCCGGCAGCATGTCGCCCGCAATCAGGTCCACCTGGCATTCAACGTCGCGCACCTTTGCCGCGGCAGACCCGTGGGCCGCAACGAGGTTCACTTCGATGGTCGCAGCGCTCGTGCCGAACGCGGGATGGCGCACCGGCACGACGGTGGTCGGCGGCACCCGGCCCGCAAACGCACGCGACCAGGCCGACCAGAACGCAGGCAGGTCTGCCGCCTGGCTGAGGTACACCTGGGCCTTGAGCACGAGACCCAGGCTGCTGCCGGCAGCTGCGAGCGCGGGCTCGAGGCGCCGCTGCACCAGGTAATCGGTTTCAAGCTGGATCCGGGTGCCGTTCCAGAGCTGCCCGGCCGGCACCTGGGCTTCCGCAGCCAGATTGCCGGTGGCGTCCCGGGCCAGCTGGCCGGCGACGAAGACCAGATCACCGACCCGTACCTGGGGCGCATAGCCGGAGGTGGCCGGCACGTTGAGGCCGCCGTGCCCGGGCTGTTCGACCCGGTAGCCGCTTTCAGCGGTAGCGGCCAGCACCTGCACATCCATCGACGCATCGAGATTGAGGAGCCGATCGACGATGACGGAGGTGCTGGGAGCGACCTGGCCGGCCAGCGCCTTCTTGCGTGCCACGTGGTAAGGGTCGACGTGCCGCGCATCAGGATAGTACTGATCCAGCCGCGCCACCCGTGACATCGAGCTTCCGGCCGATTCCAGGTGCTGCGCCATTGCCGCGAAGATGGAAGTTGCTTCCCGTTGTGCCTGCGGAGGCTGTCCCAGCGGATGGCCGCTGCGCAGCACGCCGGGGTCCATTCCACCGGCCGGGGTCGTGGCTCGCAAGCCGGTGCCGAACACCCACTTTCCGGCGCGAATGAATGGCGCATGGACGATCCCACCGGGGTACGCAAGGCAGCCGAAGCGTTCTATCGTCATCTGGTTCCCGTGGCTTCGATCAATCGACGCGCACGCCGGCTTCCTTGATCACCTTCGCGGACCGTTCGCGCTCGGCGCGCATGAAAGCGTGCATCTCCTCCGGGGTCGTGATGACCTCTTCGATGGCAGCCTTCTCCATGAACGCCCTGACCGCCGGTGTATGCAGGGCGGTCGTCAATTCACGATGCAGTCGCTCGATGACGGCGGGCGAGGTGCCCTTGGGCGCAACCAGCCCGGACCACACGTAGGCCGTGAAGCCGGGAAAGCCGGATTCCGCCAACGTAGGCACGTCCGGCAGCAGAGGTGAGCGGCTCGCGCCGGAGACGGCAAGCGGCACCAGCCGCTTTTCCCGGATGTGCGGCATCATGCTCGCCAATCCGGGCATCGCCACCAGCACTTGCCCGGCCACCAGGTCCTGGACAGCCTGCGCGCTGCCGCGGTACGGCACGTGCGCCATCTTCAATCCCGCAGCCGACAGCAGCATCGCGGTGAACAGGTGCTGGGCGCTGCCGTTGCCGGACGACGCATAGTCAAGTTGCCCTGGCCGTGCCTTCACGTAGTCGATGAACTCACGGATGCTGTGCACCGGCAGCTTGGGGTTGACGACCAGCACGCTGGGCTCGCGCCCGAACAGCGAGATCGGCGTGAAGTCTTCGACCGGATCGAAGCCGAGGTTGCCGTAAAGGTTAGGACTGATCGCCTGGGGATTGGAGGCAAGCAGCAGCGTGTAGCCGTCCGGCGCCGCGTGCGCGACGACTTCGCTACCGATCATTGCACCCTGTCCGGGCTTGTTTTCAATGACGATCCCCTGGCCCAGCTGCCTGGACAGTTCCTGGCCGATGACGCGCATCGGCCCGTCGGAAGCGCCACCGGCGGAATAAGGCACGACGATGCGGATCGGACGATTCGGATAGTCCTGGGCCCCTGCCAGTGCGGATGC
>JAQGMU010000164.1 GCA_028292195.1 Ramlibacter sp.
GACCCTGGCAAGGTCGGCCTGCACATGGAGGACATCGTCGAGATCACCGAGAACGGCCCGATCTGGCACGCCAAGTACTTCCAGAACGAAACCATCCTCGTGATCTAGCGTCCTAGCCTGGCCGGGAGCCCTATCGGTCCCCGGCCAGGAAGTCCACCAGCCGGGCTGCATGCGGCACCAGCTCGCTGCGCTTGCGCACGCAGACCAGGAAGTCGATGCTGGCCCACTCGTCCTCGAGTTCGACCGCGCGGAAATCCAGCTGCCGTGCCAGGCGCCGCGCCACCGGCTCGGGCACGATGCCGATGCCGATACCGCTGGAGACGAGGCTGCAGATGACGTCGAAGTTGCGCACCTGCACTCGCTGCAGCAGCGTCTTGCCCAGGCTGCGCGCGTACGCGTCCAGCCGGCCCTGCAGCCATGTTCCGCGGCCGAGGCCGACGAACTCCCGGTCCAGCAACTGCGCGAACCGGATCGACCGGCATGCGGCCACCGCATCGGTCCCGGGAACCACCAGCATGTAGCGGGTCGTCCGCAGCGCAATGGCATCCACCTTGCTCTTGTCCACGGGCTCATTGGCGATCCCGATGTCGAACCTGCCGTCCGCGACGGCGCCGACGACCTCGTGATTGACGAACTCCTCGACGTTCACGTTGGCTGCCGGATAGGAGGCAAGAAAGGCCGCGAGCGGCTCCGGAAGGAACTCCACCAGGCCGGTGGAGTTGGAGCAGATCTTCACGAAGCCGGTGATGCGCTTGGCGTACTCGGACAGTTCGTCGTTCATCTGCTGCACGCTTTGCAGGACGACGTAGCTGTGTTGCAGGAGCGCCCGGCCGGCCTCGGTCAGTTTGACGCCGAGGCGGTCGCGCACCAGCAGCGGCGCCCCGACGGCCGTCTCCATTTCCTTGATCCGGGCGCTGACCGATGCAATGGCCCGGTGCGAACGGACAGCCCCCTGCGTCAGGCTGCCGCCTTCCACCACGTTGACGAACAGCTGCAGGTCCGAAATGTCTAGTCGCATGGCAGAGGAGGCGGTTCTTTTCCCTGGCGCCACCCGGTCAGGCGTCGACCGCCTCGCTGCCGTCCATCATCCGCGCCAGCAAGCCGGCGAGCTGGTCGCGTTCCTGGGGCGAGAACATCCGCAGCAGGCGCAGCTCGGCATCGGCGTGGTCCGGCATCGCGCGGTCGGCGAGGCGGCGGCCTTTCGCGGTGAGGCTCACGAGAACGCCGCGGCCGTCCTCGGGGTCGTCGGTCCGCTGGATCCAGCCGCTGCCCTCCAGCCGTTTCAGCAGGTTCGACAGCCCGCCGGAGGTGAACAGCAGCCTGGCCTGCAGGTTCGACGGCGTCATGCGATAGGGCGCCCCCGACACGCGCAGCGTGGCCAGCACGGCGTACTCCAGGTACTTCAGCCCGTGCGGCGCCAGCGCTGCATTCACGGCCTGCAGGACCACGCCCTCCAGGTGCAGCAGGCGCCCGACGACCTCCTTGCCGGAGCTGTCGAGGTCAGGCCGCTCGCTGCGCCACTGGGCGACGCCGCGGCCGACGACGTCGTCGGCGCGGCGGCCGGAGCCGGCTCGATTCGCAGCGGGCGGTTTCACGCGTACATCCATGCCCGGATCATCGCAGAGGCGGTCCGGCGCCGCCGGACGGGAAAACCCGAGCTGTCTTTCGTGAAAGCTATATTGAAAGATACCGCGAGATCGGCTACGCTGCGACATTCCTGTCCGTGAGGTGCCCATGATCTCCCTTCCCCAACGCTTCCTGGCCGCCGCTGCGGTCGCCGCCGGCCTCCTGTTCGCGGCGGCCGCCCACGCCGAGGAGCTCGTTGTCGGCATCTTCGGCGGCTCCTTCGCGGAGGACTCCAAGGCCTGCCACATCGGCGAGTTCGAGAAGAAGACCGGCGCCAAGGTGGCGCTGAAGCTCGGAAGTTCGTCGCAGTTCGCCGCGGCCATCCGGGCCACCGGCGGCAAGTCGGACCTGGACGTGGTCTACATCGACAACTCGCTGGCCACGCAGCTGAAGAGCGAGAAGCTGCTGGAGACCATCGACCGGGCCAGGCTCACGAACGCGGCGGACGTCTCGCCGCGCGCCTTCGACCCGGGCAACCAGTACATCGTCTTCATGACCGGCGCCACCGTGATCGTCTACGACACGACGCAGGTCAAGACGCCGCCCAGCTCCTGGACCGACCTGTACAAGCCGGAATACGCGGGCAAGCTCGCCATCGGCGACATCAGCGGCACGTCGGGGCTGCAGTTCCTGCTGGCGCTCAACCGCATGAAGGGCGGTTCGCTGGCCAACCTCGATGCCGGCTTCGAGGCGATCAAACCGCTGGCGAAGAACTCGGTCACCTTGTACACGCAGGCGGACCAGATCGTGTCGCTGTTCGAGCGCAAGGAGATCGCGCTGGCCGTGTGGTACCCGGACCGCGCCGGCTCGGCCATCGACAAGGGCCTGCCGCTGGCGGTGGTGTATCCGAAGGAAGGCGCCGTCGGCATCCTGCCGGCGCTGGTCATCCCCAAGGGCGCCAAGAATCCGGCGCTGGCGCTGAAGTACATCGACGAAGTGCTGTCGGCCGCAGGGCAGCGCTGCTTCGCCGAGAAGAAGTACGCCGGCCCGGTGAACACCAAGGTGACCCTGAGCGACAAGGCCGCCAGGATCGTTCCCTACAAGGCGAGCTTCGACAACATGTGGCTGCCGGATCCGCAGGAGGTCGCCAAGGGCCTTCCGGATTGGACCAAGCGCTGGCAGCGCGAAGTGGCCCGTTGATCCCAATCTACCTCGAAGGAATGCGCATGAATTGCAGGTCCACTTTCGGCCTGGTCTCCCTGGCCCTCGCGGCGCTCTGGTCCGGCGCCGCGCCGGCGGAGGAACTGGTGGTCGGCCTCTTCGGCGGCTCGTTCGCCGACGACTCCAAGGCGTGCCACATCGCGGCCTTCGAGAAGAAGACCGGCGCCAAGGTGGCGATCAAGCTCGGCAACTCGGCCCAGTTCGCCGCCGCCGTGCGGGCCACCGCCGGCAAGCCGGACTTCGACGTCGTCTACATCGACAACTCGCTGGCCGAGCAGCTCAAGACCGAGAAGCTGCTCGAGACGATCGACAAGGCGAAGCTCACCAACGCGCCCGACATCTCGCCCAAGGCCTTCGACCGCGACGGCCAGTACGTGGTGTTCATGACCGCCGGGACGGTGATCGTCTACGACACCACGCAGGTCAAGACCCCGCCCACCTCCTGGAACGACCTGTACAAGCCGGAATACGCCGGCAAGCTCGCCATCGGCGACATCACCGGCACTTCGGGCGTGCACCTGCTCCTGGCCCTCAACCGCATGAAGGGCGGCACGCTGGCCAACGTCAACCCCGGCTTCGAGGCCATCAAGCCGCTGGCGAAGAACTCGGCGACGATGTACACGCAGGCCGACCAGATCGTCTCGCTGTTCGAGCGCAAGGAAATCGCGCTGGCCGTCTGGTACTCGAGCCGCACGGGCGTCGCCATCGACAAGGGGCTGCCGCTGGCGGTCGTCTACCCCAAGGAGGGCGCCGTGGGCATCCTCCCGGCCGTCGCCGTTCCCAAGGGCGCCAGGAACCCGGCGCTGGCCCTCAAGTACATCGACGAGGTGCTGTCGCGTGATGGGCAGAAGTGTTTCGCGGAGCGCGACTACGCCGGTCCCGTGAACACAAAGGTGACCCTCAGCGACAAGGCCGCGAAGATCGTCCCGTACAAGGCCACCTTCGACAACATGTGGCTGCCCGACCCGGTGGACGTGGCCAAGGGCATGCCGGAATGGACGAAGCGCTGGCAGCGCGAGGTGGCGCGGTGACTGCGGGCCTGCTCTCGGGGAGCTGAGATGCCGGCCCTGGCCCTCGACCAGCTCGAGAAGCGCTACGGCGGCCATGCCGCCGCGTCTTCGGTGTCGCTGTCGGTGCGCGACGGCGAGTTCGTTTCCCTGCTCGGGCCTTCGGGCTGCGGCAAGACGACGGTGCTGCGCATGGTCGCCGGGCTCATCGAGCCGACCAGCGGCCGCATCCTGATCGACGGGCGCGACGTGACCGCGCTGCCGACCAACCGCCGCCAGATCGGGCTGGTGTTCCAGTCGTACGCGCTGTTTCCGCACATGAACGTGTTCGAGAACGTCGCCTTCGGGCTGCGCCGACAGGGCGTGCAGGGCGCGGACCTGGAACAGCGCGTGACCGAAGTCCTGGCCAGCGTGCGGCTCGGCGGCTATGCGCAGCGCATGCCGCGCCAGCTCTCGGGCGGCCAGCAGCAGCGGGTGGCGGTGGCGCGCTCGATCGCGCCGCGGCCCAGCATCCTGCTGTTCGACGAGCCCCTGTCCAACCTCGACGCGTCGCTGCGCGACGAGATGCAGATCGAACTGAAGCGGCTGCAGCGCGAGCTGGGCATCACCACCCTGTTCGTCACGCACGACCAGCGCGAAGCCATGTCGATGTCCGATCGCGTCTGCGTGCTGGCGCATGGCGTCGTGCAGCAGTTCGCGACCCCGGAGGAGATCTACCACCGCCCCGCCACCGGTTTCGTGGCCAGTTTCATCGGCCGGCCCAACCGGCTGAGCGGCCGGCTGGTGCGCGCGCCCGGACGGCCACCGGGAGTGCGCGTCGGCGATGGCCTGCACCTGCCATCGGTCGCCGGCGGCGAGCTCGCCGACGGCACCGCGGTCGACGTGGTCGTGCGCCAGGAGGACCTGCGCTTCGTCGGTTCCGGTGACGCGTCCGCGTTCGAAGGGCGCATCGTGCTGCGCTCCTTCGTCGGCGCGGACGTGCAGTATGTCGTGGCCGTCGGCGGCACCGAGCTGATCGCCGAAACCCCGACCAACGGGCCGCATGCCGGCTTCGAGGTCGGCGCGCCGGTGCGCATGGCCGTCGATCCGCAGCATGTCTACGTGAACGCAGCGGGGGCCATGTGACGGGCCGGCGGCTGCCGGGGCTGGCGCTGGCCTCGCCCCTGCTGCTGGTGCTGCTGCTGGTATTCGTGGCCCCGATGCTGCTGATGCTGCCGCTCAGCCTGCATCCGTACGAGGCGGGCGCGGGCGGCATCGCCAAGGCGTGGACGCTCGCGAACTACACCAGCCTCGTCACCGACGAGTATTTTCGCGAGATCATTGCGCGCACGCTGGTGCTCGGCTTCGGCGTCACCGCCATCTGCCTGCTGCTCGGTTATCCGCTCGCCTACTACATCGCCCATGCCGGCCCGAGGATGCGCCTCACGCTGACGATGCTGGTGATCTTCCCCATGCTGCTCAACCTGGTGGTTCGCTCCTTCGGGTGGATCGCCCTGCTGGCCAACCGCGGCCTGGTGAACAACCTGCTGGTCGACATGGGGCTGATCGAGCGGCCGATCCGGATGATGTTCAACCTGTTCGGCCTGCTGGTGGGCATGTCGCACATCTTCCTGCCCTTCATGGTGCTGATGCTGGTGCCGGCGATCCAGGCGGTCTCCAAGGACGTCCAGGACGCCGCCTACACGCTGGCCGCGAGCCGCGCCCGGGTGTTCTGGTCGGTCACGCTGCCGATGACGGCGCCCGGCATCCTTGCCGGTTCCATCCTGGTGTTCGTGCTGAGCATCAGCGCGCTGGTGACGCCGCGCATGCTGGGCGGCCCCACCTACAAGGTGATGGCCACCCTGATCTACGACGACTTCCTGCAGACCCTGGACTGGCCGTCCGGCGCCGCGATGTCGTTCGCACTCACCGCGATGACGCTGGCGGTGATCGGCGTGTCCAGCCGCCTCCTCAAGCGCTGGGGAGGCACGGCATGAACCCGGCGGCAGCGCAGTCGGCCGACCACCCGCGCCAAAGCCGCTGGCTGGCGGCGTCGGCGATGGCCGTGATCGTCTTCCTGCAGGTGCCCGTGCTGGTGGTGGTGCTCGCGGCTTTCAGCAAGACCGCCTACCTGACCATCCCGCCCAAGGGGCTCACGCTGCACTGGTTCCAGGCCGTGCTGCAGGACCCCGAATACCTGAGTGCCGGCTGGACCAGCCTGTGGCTCGCCAGCGCTTCCACCGCCGGTGCCATGGTGCTGGGGCTGGTGGCCGCGTATGCGATCCATCGCCGGCTCCTGCCTTTCGCCGGCGCGCTCACTTCGCTGTTCATGGCGCCGCTGATCGTGCCTTCGGTCGTGCTCGGGGTCGCACTGCTGCAGTACTACACGCTCACCGGCCTGCGAGGCAGCGCGATCGGGCTGTGGCTGGCGCACGTCGTGATCACCGTGCCTTACGTGGTGCGGGCGAGCCTCTCCAGCCTGGCTGCCGTGGACGACTCGCTCGAGGATGCCGCGCGGGTGCTGGGCGCCGACGGCTTCACCAGCTTTCGCCTGGTCACGCTGCCGCTGGTCAAGCCGGGGCTGGTGGCCGGCGGCCTGTTCGCCTTCATCACCTCGCTCGACAACGTTCCCGTTTCCGTCTTCCTGCTCGCGGCCAGCCAGACGACGCTGCCCGTGAAGATCTTCACCTCGGTGGAGCAGGGGGTGGATCCCAGCGTGGCGGCGGTGTCGACACTACTCATCGTCCTGACCGCGATCGTGCTGCTGCTGGCCGAGCGCTGGACGGGTTTCCACAAGCACGTGTGAGCAAGGAGCTTCCCTATGTCCGTGACCAGCAGAGGTTTTCCGTTGATGCTGACCTTCGATCTCGACGCCGAGACGATGTGGACGGCGCGCGACCCCGCCTATGCCAAGCGGCCGATCCTGATGTCGCAGGGCGCCTACGGCTGGAAGGTCGGCATGCCGCGGGTGCTGAAGCTGCTGGAGCGCTATGGCGTGCATGCCACCTTCTTCATCCCCGGCTGGGTGGCCGAACGCAACGAGGCGCTGGTGCAGGACGTGGTCGCCCGCGGCCACGAGGTCGCCCACCACAGCTACAGCCACCGCTGGATCGTCAGCCTGGCGCCGGAGGAAGAACGCGAGGAGATGCAGCGCGGGATGGACGTGCTGACGCGCATCACCGGCAAGCGGCCGCGCGGCTGGCGCTCGCCGGCGGCGGAGTTCAGCGAGATCACGCTGGACCTGATCCAGGAGTACGGCTTCGACTACTCGTCGAACTTCTTCGATGACGATTCGCCTTACCTGCTGGAAATCGGCGGCAAGCGCACGAACATCGTCGAATTGCCGTTCCGCTGGGTGCTGGACGACGCGCCCTTCTGGCAGTACTCGATCGTGCTGCCGGGCCGCACCCTGCAGGCGCCGTCGGCGGTGCTGGAGGCCTGGAAGAGCGAGTTCGACGTGCTGTATGAGGAGGACAGGATGATGATGGTCGGCATGCACCCGGAGATCATCGGGCAGCCCTCCCGGCTCAAGGTGCTCGAGGGGCTCATCGACCATGCCCTGTCGCATCCGAAGGTCTGGATCGACCGCTGCGACGTGATCAGCGACGACATGCGGCCGCGGCTGCAGCGGGCGGCGCAGG
>JAQGMU010000173.1 GCA_028292195.1 Ramlibacter sp.
CCGATTGCATCGGATGGCTGACCGAGCAACTGCTGGCCGCCGGCCTGGCGGCTCCCGCCTACCACGGCAGTTCGCGGCCGATGGTGGTCGAACGCGAGGCCACGCACCGCGCCATCGCGCTCTCGGAACTGGTCGATACCCCGATCCTGATCGTCCACGTTTCCGGGCGCGAGGCGGTGGAACAGATCCACTGGGCGCGCGGCCGCGGGCTGCCGATCTATGCGGAGACCTGCCCGCAGTACCTCTTCCTGAGCGCCGAGGATCTCGGCATCGCGCCGGGCGACGCCAACCATGGCATGCGTTGCATCTGCAGCCCGCCGCCGCGCGACAAGGGCAACCAGCAGGCGATCTGGGACGGCCTGGCCAACGGCCTCTTCACCGTGGTGTCGTCGGACCACGCGCCTTTCAACTACCACGGCGAAGGCGGCAAGAGGAACGCCGGCGAGAACGCGCCGTTCAACCTCGTGCCCAACGGCATTCCCGGCGTTGAAACCCGGCTGCCGTTGCTGATGGGCGAAGGCGTGCTGGCCGGCCGCATCGACATCCACCGGTTCGTGGAACTCACATCGACCAACGCCGCGCGCCTGTACGGCCTGTACCCCAAAAAGGGCACCATCGCCGTCGGCAGCGATGCCGACCTGGTGATCTGGGAGATGTTTGCGCCGGGCAAGGAACGCGTGCTCACGCACGCGATGCTCCACAGCGCCTGCGACTACACGCCGTACGAAGGTCGCGCCTTGCGATGCTGGCCCGCACAGACCCTGTTGCGCGGCCGCACCGTGTGGCGGGACGGCGTCTTCAGCGCCAGCCCGGGGGACGGCCAATTCCAGCCGTGCCTGCGTCCCCGCCAGCCCGACGCCAGCTCGCCGCTGGACAAATGGCTGTGAGCCATCCGCTGCGCGAACCGCACAGACCCTAGCCCGGCCAGCCGACGTCGTTCGCCACCGCGCACTTCAGGACGCCGGCCCACGCCGGTGAGCCGCTGTCGACGCGCCAGAGCCGCAGGTCGCCCGCTGCCGCGGCCACGGGGGCTGCCGCTGGAAACGAGAAGGCTTGCGCTTCCCGCTCGGACCCGACGACCCAGCTGACGCGCGAGCGGCACAGCGAAGGCAGGAACCGGTTCGCCTCGACCAGTTGACCGGCGTTGCCGAACCGGCTTGCGTCGGCGAGCTCCTTGCGCCAGTTGTCCCGCTTTTGCACCGAGGGATCGGTCCAGTCGTCCACGACGAAGACCGGATCGGCCAGGTGCGCGTCGACAGGCAGGTCATAGAAGTACTGCCGCAGGAAAAATACGGGCTGCCCGGCCTCGTGCTGGTGCTCCAGCACAGGCGCCAGTGCGCGCGCAGGAGCCGGCTGGTAAAGCGCCACGATGGTCACGGCGCCGAGGTCGAGAACCACCGCGATGACGGCCGTCGCGAGCCAGGCCTTGCGCACACGCGCCGAATCGAAGCGCAGGCTGGCGGCGGCTTCGCCGATCAGCCATGCCAACGCGGGAACGGCCGGCAGCACGTACCCAATGAGCTTGGACTGGGGAGCCGAGAAGAACAGCACTATCGCCAACAACCACCAGGCCATGAGCGATCGCAACCCCGGGCCTGCGTCGTCCTTCGGGCCCTGCCGGCGCCGTTGGCCGATGCCCCAGGCCAGCCAGGGCAGCGAGAAGGCGGCGAGCACCACCGGGTAGAACCAGAACGGCTGGACGTTGTTGAAGCCGCCCGCGGCGAAGCGCTCAAAGTGCTGGACGATGAAGAAATAGTCGTAGAACTGCGGAAACCGCGCCTGCATCGCCAGGAACCACGGCAGGGTCAGCGCCAGGAACAGCGCGACCGCCGGCGGCCAGAGCAGCCGCGGCAGCAGGCGCAGCCGGCCCGTGCCGATCAACCAGGGGCCCACCACCAGCATCGGCAGCACCACGCCGATCAGCCCCTTGGCCATGAGGCCCGCTGCAGCCGACGTCCATGCGCCGGCCAGCACGAGGTGAAAGGGCTCGCCGCGCTCGGCACGCAAGACCGAGTCGGCCAGCAGCACGATGGCGAGCGTGATGCAGGAGGCGACCAGCATGTCCAGGTTGGCGAACTGCGCACCCAGGAAGAACATCGGGTGCGTGGCCAGGACGACCAGCACGGCTCGTGCGCCCGTCGCGCCGGTCCACCGAAGCGTGAAGCGGTACATCGCATACGCCGCCGCAGTCGCTCCAGCCACCGACGCGAGCCGGGCGGCCCATTCAGCCGTGCCGAACAGCCAGAGGCTGCCCGCCGTCAGCCAGTAAAACAGCGGCGGCTTGTGGAAAAACGGCATGCCGTCCAGGGTCGGCGTGAGCCAGTGACCCGACCGCAGCATTTCCCACGCCACGCCGACGTAGCGGCCTTCGTCAGGCAGCATCAGCGGCCGCGCCCATGCCGTGCACGCCAGCCAGGCGAAGATGGGCAGCAGCAGGAGCCAGGACCGGCGGGAGTCGTCAGCCATGGCCGCTGCTTGCCATCGCCTCGTTCGCGCGTACGATGGTCCGCATGCGCAGCGGGGCCAGCACGAACCGGGCCGCGACGCCGGTCGCGATGCTGATGACCGCGGCGGCGGTGAACACCCGGTTCCAGTGGCCGCCCGCGGACAGCAGCGAGGCCAACGGCACCAGCAGCGCAGCCGTCCCCTTCGCCGTATAGAGCGTGCCGGCATTGCCGGCCGCATGCCCGGCACCGAAGGTGTCCGCGCACAGCGCGGGAAAGCCCGAGAAGATCTCGCCCCAGAAGACGAAGATGAGGGCCGAGAACACCATGAACGCGGCCGGGTGGCGGCCATACACCATCAGCCCCAGCAGCGACAGGCCTTCGCCGATGTAGACCACGAACATGGTGTTCTCGCGCCCGACGCGGTCGGCGATGAAGCCGCACAGGGGCCGCGTGAATCCATTGCACAGGTTGTTGATCGACAAGGTCATCGTCAGCAGCGGCAGGGTCCATCCCATCACGGAGACCG
>JAQGMU010000181.1 GCA_028292195.1 Ramlibacter sp.
CCAGCGAACCCCAGCGGTTCCCGCATCGCTGGGGCCGGCTACGCCGGACCCAGCCTACAGAAGCCTTCGCCCGGCTGCGCTTGCCCGCGCGCATGCAAAGGCGCACTTTGGGAGTCATCCCTTTCCCGGAGACTCCTCCATGAAGACCAAGACCCTTCTGCTGCTCGGCTGCGCCCTGGCCGTTCCGGCCTTCGCATTCGCCGCCAGCAGCACCGCGGCCATGTTCGCCAAGATGGACGCCAACAAGGACGGCCGCATCAGCGCCAGGGAACACGCCGCCGGCGCGCGCGCGATGTTCAAGGCCATGGACGCCGACCAGGACGGCAAGGTGACCGCCGACGAGATGACGGCGGCCCAGTCCAAGGTGGCCGGCAAGTCCAGGCCCCAGGCCGGCGACATGAGCTCGGCCGACAAGATCAAGGTGATCGACACCGACGGCGACGGCGTGCTGTCCGCCGAGGAACACGCCGCCGGTTCGAAACTGATGTTCGGGAAGATGGACAAGAACCACGACGGCAAGCTCAGCAAGGGCGAGTTCAGCGCCGGCCACAAGGAACTGATGGCGAAGAAGTGAGCCTGGCGGCCAGCAGGGCCCCCGCGCCCCAGATCTGTTAGATCGCCACGACCCGGACCATCTCCAGGCACTTGTTCGAATAGCCCCACTCGTTGTCGTACCAGCTCACCAGCTTGACGAAGGTGGAGTCGAGCGCGATGCCGGCGTCGGCGTCGAAGATCGAGGTGCGGGTGTCGCCGCGGAAGTCGGTGGCCAACACCTTGTCTTCCGTGTAGCCGAGGATGCCCTTGAGCGCGCCTTCGCTCTGCGCCTTCATCTCCGCGCAGATCTCGGCGTAGGTCGCCGGCTTCTCGAGCTCGCAGGTGAGGTCGACCACCGAGACGTCGGAGGTCGGCACGCGGAAGGACATGCCGGTCAGCTTCTTGTTCAGCTCGGGGATCACCACGCCCACTGCCTTGGCCGCGCCGGTGCTGGAGGGAATGATGTTTTCCAGGATGCCGCGGCCGCCGCGCCAGTCCTTGTTGGACGGGCCGTCGACGGTCTTCTGCGTCGCGGTGGCGGCGTGCACGGTGGTCATCAGGCCGCGCTTGATGCCCCACTTGTCGTTGATCACCTTGGCCAGCGGCGCCAGGCAGTTGGTGGTGCACGAAGCGTTGGAGATGATCGCCTCGCCCTTGTACTTCTTGTGGTTCACGCCGAACACGAACATCGGCGTGTCGTCCTTCGACGGCGCCGACAGGATGACCTTCTTCGCGCCCGCATCGATGTGCTTCTGGCCGCCTTCCTTGGTCAGGAAGATGCCGGTGGATTCGATCACCACCTCGGCGCCGATCTCGCCCCACTTCAGGTTGGCCGGATCCTTCTCCTGGGTCAGTCGGATCTTCTTGCCGTTGACGATCAGGGTGTTGCCCTCGACGGCGATCTTGCCCTCGAAGCGGCCATGCACCGAGTCGTACTGCAGCATGTACGCCAGGTAGTCCGGCTCCAGCAGGTCGTTGATGCCGACGATCTCGATGTCGGAAAAGTTCTGCACCGCCGAGCGCAGCACGTTGCGGCCGATGCGGCCGAAGCCATTGATGCCTACCTTGATCGTCATTGCGAGACTCCTAAAGAAAAAACAATGTCAGGCGCGCTGCAACACCGCGCGAACGGTCTCCGCCACATTCTCCGGCGTGAACCCGAATGCCTTGAACAATACGCTCGCCGGCGCCGATTCGCCGTAGTGGTCAATGCCCACCACCGCGGCACAGCCGTACTTCCACCAGAAGTCGGTGACGCCGGCTTCGACGGCGATGCGCGGCAGGCCGTCGGGCAGCACGCTTTCCTTGTAGTCGCGGTCCTGGCGGTCGAAGGTGGTGGTGCTGGGCATGGAGACCACGCGCACCGCGATGCCGTCGGCCGCCAGCAGCTCCTGCGCCTTCAGCGCCAGCTGCAGTTCGGAGCCGGTGCCGATGATCACGGCCTGCGCCCGCTTCTTCGCGCCGACCTCGGTCGGCTCGGCCAGCACATAGGCGCCGCGCGAGATCTCGTCGAGGCCGCCCTTGGGCGCATAGGGCAGGTTCTGGCGCGACAGCAGCAGCGCGGTCGGCCGCTTGGCGTTCTCCAGCGCCACCGCCCACGCGACCACGGTCTCGGCGGTGTCGGCCGGGCGCCAGACGTCGAGGCCCGGAATCAGGCGCAGGCTGGCGGCGTGCTCGATCGACTGGTGGGTGGGGCCGTCCTCGCCCAGGCCGATCGAGTCGTGCGTGAACACGTGGATCACGCGCCGCTTCATCAGCGCCGCCATGCGGATCGCGTTGCGGCTGTAGTCGATGAAGGTCAGGAAGGTCCCGCCGTAGGGGATGTAGCCGCCGTGCAGCGTGATGCCGTTCATGATGGCCGCCATGCCGAATTCGCGCACGCCGTAGTTGATGTGGCGACCGATTTTCCCGTCGGTCATGACGACGTCGCCCGCCTGGTCGAAGCGCAGCGGCGGCGTGCTCTTGGTGTTGGTCAGGTTGGAGCCGGTCAGATCGGCCGAGCCGCCCAGCATCTCGGGCATGGCGGCGGTGAAGGCTTCCAGCGCGATCTGCGAGGCCTTGCGCGAAGCCACGGTCTCGGCCTTGGCATGGGCCGCGATGACCGCGTCGACGGCGACCTGGGCGAAGTTCTTCGGCAGTTCGCCGCGCATGCGGCGGGTGAATTCGGCGGCCAGCTCCGGGTAGGCGGCGCGGTAGGCGGCGAAGCGCTGGTCCCACTCGCCCTCCAGCGTGTCGCCCTTGGCGCGCGCATCCCACTCCTCATAAACCGCACGGGGCAGCTCGAAGGGCTGGTGCGACCAGCCGATGGCGCTGCGGGTCAGCTTGATTTCGTCGGCGCCGAGCGGCTCGCCATGGGCCTTGGCGGTGTTGGCGCGATTCGGCGACCCTTTGCCGATGTGCGTCTTGGCGACGATGAGGGTCGGTTTCTCGGCGCTGCGGCGGGCGTCGGCAATGGCACGGTCGACCGCCTCGACGTCATGGCCGTCGATCGGGCCGATCACGTTCCAGCCGTAGGCCTTGAAGCGGCCCGGCACGTCGTCGATGTACCAGGGCGTGACCTGGCCGTCGATCGAGATGCCGTTGTCGTCGTAGACCGCAACCAGCTTGTTCAGCTTCCAGGCGCCGGCCAGGGCGCAGGCCTCGTGGCTGATGCCTTCCATCAGGCAGCCGTCGCCCATGAAGACGTAGGTGTGATGGTCGACGATGGCGTGGCCGTCGCGGTTGAATTCCTTGGCCAGCAGCTTCTCGGAGAGCGCCATGCCCACCGAATTGGCCAGGCCCTGGCCCAGCGGGCCGGTGGTGGTCTCGACGCCCGGCGTCACGTCCACTTCCGGGTGGCCCGGAGTCTTGCTGTGCATCTGGCGAAAGCCCTTCAGCTCGCCGATCGGCAGCTTGTAGCCGGTCAGGTGCAGCAGCGAGTAGAGCAGCATGGAGCCATGGCCGTTGGACAGCACGAAGCGGTCGCGGTCGGCCCAGTGCGGATTGGCGGGGTTGTGCTTCAGGTGCCGGTGCCAGAGGGCGACTGCGATGTCCGCCATGCCCATGGGTGCGCCGGGGTGCCCCGAGTTCGCTTGTTGCACGGCGTCCATGGCGAGCGCGCGAATCGCGTTCGCCATCAGGGAATCGTTGGCCATCAGGGGCAGCTCCGGTGGGATCAGGGGAAACCCGGCATTTTAGCTTCGGCATAACAAGCCCTCCGGGCAGTTGTCAGCCTGCGCTGAAACCCTGCGGGTTTCAAAGGACCGGGGCTCCGTGCCTTTCTCCACAGGGCGCGCGGGCCCCATGCCCTACATTCGAGGCATGAAGGGCCTGCACCTCACCGCCGACCTGTACCGCTGCCGTTGCGACGCCGCCTGGCTGACCGATCCGCAGAAGCTGGGCGAGTGGTGCCTGGCCGCGGTGCAGGCCGTGGGCCTGCTGCCGGTCAACCAGTTGTTCCACGCTTTTCCGGCCACCGCCAAGGGGCCGGGCGGGGTGACGGCGACGGTGCTGCTGGCCGAGTCGCACGTCTGCCTGCACACCTGGCCGGAAGAAAAGGCCGTGACCTGCGACGTCTTCGTCTGCAACTTCAGCGGCGACCACTCCGCCAAGGCACGCGGGCTGATGTTCGCGCTGATCAACCGCTTCCAGCCGGAATGGACCGAGCAGCGTTCGCTGGACCGGGGGGAAGAAGAGACGTGAGCCCGGCGCAGGCGATGATCCTGGCCGCCGGCCGGGGCGAACGGATGCGGCCGCTGACCGACAGCCGGCCCAAGCCGCTGCTGGAAGTGCACGGCAAGCCCCTCATGGGCTACCACCTCGATGCGTTCGGCCGCGCCGGCTTCCACGACGTGGTCGTCAACACCGCCTGGCTGGGCGACCAGATCGAACAGCATTACGGCGCCGAAAGCGGCGGCGTCCGCATCGCGTATTCCCACGAGGGCCGCGACTTCGGCGGCGCGCTGGAAACGGCCGGCGGCATCGTCCGGGCGCTGCCCCTGCTGGACGAGGTGTTCTGGATCGTCGCCGGCGACGTCTTCATGCCGCGGTTTTGCTTCACCCGCGAAGCGCTGGAGCGCTTCGCGGCCGGCGGCAAGCTGGCCCACCTGGTGCTGGTGCCCAATCCGGACCACAACCCCAAGGGCGACTTCGGGCTGCGGGCGGACGGCGTGGCGCTGAACGCCGCGGCGCCGCGCCTGACTTATTCCACGACCGGGCTGTTCCGCAAGTCCTTCTTCGACCCGCTGCCGGCGGGCAACCCGCAGGGCCTGAAGCTGGCGCTGGCGCCGCTGCTGCGCGCCGCGATCGAGCGCGAGCAGGTCAGTGCCGAGCCCTATGACGGGCCGTGGACGGACGTGGGTACGCCGCAACGCCTGGATAGCCTGAACCGCAGCCCCGTCCTATAGTCGAGTTACCGGACGGGAGCCGGTCGGCGGGAGCGTCCGCCGCAAAGAAGGGACCGACCATGGTGCGATGGAGCGACCTGGGGGCCAGCCTGAGGGCGAGCCCGCGGCTGGCGCTGCGCTGGGACTTGTGGGCCCAGGTCCTGCGCCGCCTGTTCTTTTCACCCGTTTTCGTCGCCTACGCGATCATCGGCTTGCTGCTGGTGGTGGCCGGCCAGCCGCTGCTGGCGCTGGCCGCCTCCACCCTGCTGTTGCCCTATGGGGTCTGGGCCATCACCGCACCGGTGGCCATGGTGCTGGCGGAGCACCTGGCCCTGCCGCCGCCCGAAGTGGACGCCGAGCCACCCTTCGTGCGCTACCTGCTGTGGAACCTGCCACTGTTCCTGGCCGCCGTCCTGCTGGCGATCCTGTCGCTGGTGCCGGCGCTGGGGTCCGGCTGGCCCCGCCTGGCCTTCGCGTGCGCCGGCGTGCTGCTGGCGGCGCCGGCCGCCATCATGATGGCCACGCGCGGCACGCTCTGCGCCTATTTCGATACCGAGGTCAGCCGCGCCTTCATGGCGGCCACGCGCTGGCAGCGGCCGCTGGTCAGCTGGCCCCTGGCGCTGGGACTGGGGGCCGTGCTGCTCGCCGGCGTGCCGCTGCTGCGGGCCCAGCCGCAGTTCCAGCAGGCCTGGGCCCTGCTGCCCTGGCAGGCCTGGGCCGGCCTGGCAATGGTGGCGCTGGTGCTCGCCGCCACCCTGGCGGGCATCGTCTTCACCGGCACGGTGCTGGGCGCCTGCGCCCGGGTCCCGGTGGACTCGTTCACCAGCAGCAGCCAGGACACGGCCATGGCCACGGCGATCGACGAGCGCGGCTCGCGCAGCGTCCTGGCCACGCGGCCCATGATTCGCTCGCTGGCGCCGGCATCGCCGCGCCGGCGCAGCCGGCGGGTGGGGGCACTGCGCACTGGCGCCGCGCTGGCGGCTTTGGCCGGCGCGCTTTACCTGGCGCGGCTGCCGTTGCTGGACAGCTACCTGCAGGGCGACGCCAGCTACCGCACGGCCGCGGCCTTCCTCGAGCGGCTGCAGGGCACCGATGCGCGCCGGCTCGGCCCCGCGCTCGACGCCTCGGTGGTGTCGGACCGCCTGCGCGCCGGCTACATCGCTGCCGCCTGCAACGGCGACCTCGAGCAGGCGCAGTTGCTGGCGCAGCTGGAAGTGCCACAGCCGCTCGACCAGGCACGGCTGCTGGCCTGCGCCGCCTGCAACGGCGAACGGGCGACGGTCGATTGGCTGCTGGCGGCGCAGCCCGAGCTGCGCGCCGACCAGGTCGTGATCGCCACCGACGGCGACTCGCGCCGGCCGCGCACCGCGCTGTCCTGCGCCGCCCGCGCCAACGACCTGACGCTGGCGCGAGCACTGCTGCTGCGCGGCGCCGTGCCGCGCGACCTGGACGGCGCCGCCGCCTCGATCGCCATCGCTGCCAGCCGGCAGCACTGGGACATGGTGCGGCTGCTGCTGCAACGGGACCGCGGCGCCGCGCCCATCGCCGCCTTCGCCGCAATGGACGGCGCCTATGCGCGCGACCCGCGGCGGCCGGCCGAAGCGCTGGCCAAGCTGGTGGCGGCCGGCGTGCCGCCGCTGGTGGCCGACCGCCAGGGCCGCAACCTGTTCCACTGGGCCGGGATGCACCACGACCTCAAGCTGGCGCGGGCACTGCTGCAGCGCAGCGGCAGCGCACCGCCGGACCAGACCCTGGCGCGGGCCGACCGCCAGGGCGCGCTGCCCTGGATGTACGTGTTGCGCCGCGCAGAACTCACCGGCCAACCGCTGTCCGAGGAGGCCGCCGAGCTGCTGCGGCTGCTGCTGCCGCCCGGCGCCGACGTCAACCTGGCGCTGAAGAAGCCGCTGGAAGCCGGCTCCGGCGAGACCTTCCCGGCCGGCTGGACCGCCGGGCGGGCGGCGATCAACCAGCCGGCCGCGCTTGAAGTGCTAGGACCGGCGCTGGACGTCGGCCGGCCGGGGGCGGACGCGGGCCACTGACCCGCGTTTCTCCGGCTGCGGGGCCGCGGCAAAAACGCCGACAATTGCGCCATGAACACCACCGTTCCCACCTCGCTCTACGCCCAGCGCCGCGCACGCATGGCGGCCCAGCTCGGCGCCAATGGCATTGCCCTGATCCCCACCGCGCCGGAGCGCCCGCGCAACCGGGACTCCGACTTCCTGTTCCGGCATGACAGCTACTTCTACTACCTGACCGGTTTCACCGAGCCCAACGCCTGGCTGGTGGTCACCGGCGACGGCAAGAGCACGCTGTTCTGCCAGCCCAAGGACCTGGAACGGGAAATCTGGGACGGCTTCCGCCTGGGCCCGGAGGCCGCGGTGGGCGCGCTCGCCGTGAACGCGGCCTTCCCGATCAACGAACTCGACACCCAGCTGCCCAGGCTGCTGGAAAACCGCGACACCGTCTGGTTCCCGTTTGCCACCCACCCGGGGCTGGAGCAGCGCATCGCCGGCTGGCTGAACCAGGTGCGCTCGCGCGTGCGCTATGGCGCGCTGTGCCCGGAGCAGCAGCGCGACCTGTGCTCGGTGCTGGACGAAATGCGGCTGTTCAAGGACAGCCACGAGCTGGACATCATGCGCCGGGCCGCCGCCATCAGCGCCCATGCCCACGTGCGGACCATGCAGGCCTGCGCCCGCATGCTGCGCGAAGGCAAGGACGTGCGCGAGTTCCACCTGGACGCCGAGCTGATGCACGAGTTCCGCGCGGGCGGCTCGCAATACCCGGCATACAGCTCCATCGTGGCCGGCGGCGCCAATGCCTGTGTGCTGCACTACCGCGCCGATGTGGCCCCGGTGCGCAACGGCGACCTGGTGCTGATCGACGCCGGCTGCGAGCTCGATGGCTACGCCAGCGACATCACCCGCACCTTCCCGGCCAACGGCAGGTTCACCGGCCCGCAGCGGGCGCTGTACGACATCGTGCTGGCCTCGCAGGATGCCGCCGCCGCCGTGACCAGGCCAGGCGCCCGCTTCACCGACCCGCACGAGGCGGCGGTCAAGGTGCTGGCCCAGGGCATGCTGGACGTCGGGCTGCTCGATGCCAAGAAGGTCGGCAGCCTGGACGACGTGATCGAGAAGCGCGCCTATTTCCCCTTCTACATGCACCGCACCGGCCACTGGCTGGGCATGGACGTCCATGACTGCGGCAGCTACGTGGAGCCGGGCGAAGTGGGCGCGGTGAGCGAACGCAAGGACCCGCTCTCGGGCGAGATCATCAAGAACCGCCCCAGCCGCATCCTCCGGCCCGGCATGGTGCTGACCCTCGAGCCGGGCATTTACGTGCGTCCCGGCGAGGGGGTGCCCGAGCAGTTCCACAACATCGGGATCCGGATCGAGGACGACGCGGTCGTCACGCCTCAGGGTTGCGAACTCATGAGCCGCGGCGTGCCGGTCAAGCCCGACGAAATCGAAGCCTTGATGCGGCAATAGGGTCGGCGATGGGACAAAAACGAGGTCCCGTTGCCGCAAAATGTCACCCCATCGGCGCACGCTCGTGACTTATTGCACGTGCACGCCGTGGCACGGGAGTTGCCTTGAGTTACTTGCGAGGTGAAGTCAATGAGAAGCATGGCACGCAAGCGGCAAAAGGGATTCACGCTGGTCGAGTTGATCATCAGCGTCTGTATCGTCGCGATCCTGGGGTCGATCGCGCTGGCACAGCTGCGCGACTACACGCGCCGGGCCAAGCTTTCGGAAGTGATGATGGCCGTGAGCCGCTGCAAGAACACGGTGACGGAAAACTTCCTCACCCTGGACACGGCGCCGCAACCGGGCCGCTGGGGCTGCGAAGGCGGCGGCGGCAGCTACTACGCCGGCAACATCGAGACCTCGTCCGATGGCGTGATCAGGGTGCCCATCGCCAACCTCGACCGGCTGATGAACGGCCAATACATCTACCTGGTGCCGGCGAGGGCCGACGGTGCGACGCCGATGGCCGCGCCGGGCGACCTGGGCAAGGGCATCAGTTCCTGGATCTGCGGCTCCGACTGGTCGCCGGTGCGCAACGCCCTGCCGGTCAATTGCCGGATCGACACCACGACCTTCGCCTCGCAAGACTTCCTCTGAGTTCCGCGCCATGCTGAGCCGGTCCACTCCGGCGGCATGCGTGCTCGAACTGCGGCTGGACCGGCCGCGGCGCCTCAATGCCCTGACCCTGGCGCTCGCGCGCGAGCTGCTCGCCGCGGTGCAGGCGGGCGAGGCCGATCCCGCGGTCCGCGCCATCCTCCTGACCGCGTCCGGCCGTGCCTTCAGCGCCGGCAAGGACCGCGACGACCCGCCCACCCCGGAATTCGTGCAGCTGCTGCAGCACCTGGCCGCCGCCATGATCGCCAGCGCGAAGCCGGTGGTCGCGGCGGTGCAGGGCTGGGCCGTCGGCGCCGGGCTCGAGCTGCTGCTCGCCTGCGACATCGTGGTGGCGGCGCCGGATGCGCAGTTCATGCTGCCTGAAGTGAACGTCGGCCTGTTCGGCACCGGCGGCGTGCTGGCGCTGCTGCCCCGCAAGATCGGCCTGGCCAAGGCCAAGGGCGCCCTGCTGCTCGGGCAGGCGTTCAGCGCGGAAGAGGCGGAGCGCTGGGGCCTGATCTGGAAGGTGGCGGCGGATGCGCCGGGCGCGGCTTTGGCCATTGCGGCGCAGCTGGCGCAGGCCGATCCGCGCAGCGTGGGCGAGATCAAGCGGGGGCTGCATGCGGAGGTGCTGGGCGACTTCGGTGCCGTGCTGGCGCGCGAGGCGCAGGCGCATGGCCGCTTGAAGTAGTCCCGTCGGCTACCGGCTACCGGCACGGTGGCCGATCGTGAACGCCTCCTCGAAGATCGAATACCCCGCCCAGTCGCCATGCGCGTACTGCAGCCGTGGCGTGTCCGGCGGCGGCGGCAACGCCGACAGCGCGCCCGGCACCGGGATGGGCATGGCGTGGCCGTAGCGCGCAACCTCCACCTGCGTCAGCCTCGAGCGCAGGTCGCTGTGCGGCACCGACAGTTCGGCGATGACGCGGTCGCGCCAATACGTCCAAGGCTGCTGCAGCAGGTCGGCGCGTGCCGCCTCGCCCGGTGCGCAGTACCAGGTCAGCACCGTCGGCCCGGGGGCGGGGTTCAGGTTCTGGTGGGTGGCCACCACGTAACCCAGGCTGTCGCTGCCGTACACCACGTTGTCCCAGGCCGTGGGCATGCCCGGCGCGTCGGCCAGCGGGGACGTGAGGTGCAGGTTGGCAACCACCCAGGGGGCGTAGCGCGTCCGCGCGCCCAGTGCGCGCAGCGGCGACGGCGCGTTCTCCACCACGCGGGCCGCCACGAAGGCCGGCAGGGCGACGATGCAGCGCTGCGCGACCCAGCGCTCGACCCGCTGCGACCGCGCATCGAGCACGTCGACCTCCACGCCGTGCGCCTGTTCCGCGATGCGCAGCACCACCTGGCCGCCGCGCACGCGATCGCCCAGCGGCGCCGCCAGCGCCTGCGCGAGCCAGCCGTTGCCCTGCGGCCAGGTGAGCAGCGCCTCGCGTTCGCCGCCCTCGGCGCCGGGTGGATGGAAGCCGTGGCGGGAGGCGAAGTAGTGCAGGCCGGCCCAGGCGGCGACCGTGGCGCTGCCCGCGCCGAAGTCGTCGCGGCAGCAGTAGTCCAGGTACCAGCGCAGCTGGGGGTCGGTGAGCTCGTGGCGTTCCAGCCAGGCGGCGAAGGTTTCGCCGTCCCAGGCGCGCAGCCTGGCGCGCGCGCGTTCGGGGATCTGGAAGGCGCCGCCCTGGCGGGCCTGTTCCACTTCGCGCGCGAAGCGCACGTACTGCGCCAGCGTCGATGCACCGGCGCCGGCCAGCGGCAGCAGGCCCTCCTGCCACTCGCCCTGGTAATACAGGCGTTCCTGCGGCGCATGGCACAGGTGGCGCTCGTCGTACTGCCAGCGGCCGTTGACGCGCCGGCGCAGCCCCAGTTCCTCCAGCAGGTCCTGCACCTCGCGCGCACCCTCGCCCGGCACCGGCAGGTAGTGGGCGCCGAGCGGGCAGGCGATGCCCTTGAGTTCGCCGCCGCGGCTGTTGCCGCCGGCCGTGTCCTCCAATTCCAGCAGCACGAAGTCCTCGACGCGGCGCTGGCGCAGCGCGCGGGCGGCGGCCAGGCCGGCGATGCCGGCGCCGGCAATCACCACGTCGGCCTGCCGCGACACCGCGGGGATGGGCCACTCGCGCGGGCCGCGCAGCAGGTGGCCGCGGGCCAAGCTGGCGCCGGCAAAGCCACCCGAGACATCGGGCGCGGTCGGCGCGCAGCCGGCAAGCGTCGCCGCGCCCGCGACCAGCGCACTGCGGCGGCTGATGTTCACTGCGTGACCTTGCCCCACTCGCGCTCGTAAGTCGTCACCAGCACCTGGTTCGACAGCCGGTTCACTTCGGCCGGCACCCGCGCCATGTCGCGCGGGAAGTCGAACAGGGGCGGCACACCGTCCACCGTGAGGAAGCGCAGTCCTTCGGGCAGCGCCGCCGGGGCGTGCCAGGGCCGGCGGCTGGCCAGCACGAAGCCCCACTCGCCGAAGCTCGGCACGTTGGCGTGATAGGGCGCGGCCTGCAGGCCGACCGACTCCAGGGTCGTGACGACGGTCCAGAAACTCTGGCGCGCGACCAGGGGTGAAGTGGTCTGGATCACCGCGTAGCCGCTGGCGGCCAGCCGCTGCTCCAGCAGCGCGTAGAAGGCGTTGGTGTACAGCTTGCCGATCGAGAAGTTGGTGGGATCGGGGAAGTCCACGATGATCACGTCGAACATGTCCTGGCCCTGCTGCAGCCACTGGAACGCATCGGTGTGGACGACGTGCACCTTGGGCGAGCGCAACGCGCCGCCGTTGATCTCCGCCAGCCGCGGATCGGTGGAGAACAGCCGCGTCATGTTGGGGTCCAGCTCCACCAGCGTGATGCTCTCCACCTGCGGATAGCGCAGCAGCTCGCGCACCGCCAGCCCGTCGCCGCCGCCCAGCACCGCCACCTTGCGGGCGCCGCCGTGCGCGGCCATCGCGGGGTGCACCAGTGCCTCGTGGTAGCGGTACTCGTCGGACTGGGCGAACTGCAGGTTGCCATTGAGGAACAGGCGCAGGCCGCCGCGGCCCTGCGTGACCACGATGCGCTGCCACGGCGAACTCTCGGCCACCACGATCCTGTCCTGGTAGAAGCGGTCTTCCGCCAGCGAGGTGATCTCTTGCGAGCCCGCGAAGGCCGCACCGAGCGCGCCTATGGTCAGCAGGCAGGCCAGCACGTGGGCGGCAAGCCGCCGCAGCTCGTGCCGGAACAGCCAGAGCGCCCACAGGGCCACCAGCGCGTTCATCAGCCCGAACAGCAGCCCGGTGCGGATCAGCCCCAGCTGCGGCACCAGCAGCAGCGGAAAGGCGATGGACACCGCCAGTGCGCCCAGGTAGTCGAAGGTCAGCACCTGCGACACCAGCTCGCGCAGGCCCACGTTGCGTTTCAGGATGCGCATCACCAGCGGGATCTCCAGCCCGACCAGCGTGCCGACCACCAGCACCAGCGCATACAGCAGCACCCGGAACGCGCCGGGCTGCCAGGCGTGGACCAGGAACAGGAGGGCGGGCAGGCTGCCGCCCACCAGCGCCACCAGCAGCTCGATGCGCAGGAAGTGGGCCGGCAGCTGGCGCTCGAAGAAGCGCGACAGCCAGGAGCCCACACCCATCGCGAACAGGTAGGTGCCGATGATGGTGGAGAACTGCAGCACCGAGTCGCCCAGCACGTACGACGCCAGCGCGCCGGCGGCCAGCTCGTAGACCAGGCCGCAGGCGGCGACGACGAAGACCGAGGCAAGCAGGGCCACTTCCAGCGGCCGCGGCGCGGCCGCCCTGGTTCTATCCATGCACGGCCGCCGCCACGATGATCGACACGCCCAGCGCCATGGCGCCGACCACGATCGCCAGCGCCATGTTCTGCTTCTCCACGATCTCCTCCCACAGCTTGTAGGGAGTGAGCTTGTCGATCAGGACGAAGCTCACCCAGAACATCGCGACGCCGATCAGCGCGTAGAGGATGGAGCCGAAGAAGGCGCCGGGTTTCAGCCATTCAATATCCATGGAAACCTCCTGAGAAAAGCTTGCTCATTTGTGCGAACCCCCGCTGCCGCCCGACCAGCCGCCGGTGCTGGAGCCCGGCGACGAGGTGGAATAGCCCGATCCGCTGCCCCAGCCTTCGTCCCGGCAGGACTTCACGATCACCAGCAGGATCATGATGAGGATGAGGACCATGATGATGGTGCCGCAGCCGCAGCCCACGCCGCTGCCCTTGGGCGTGGTCGGTCCGGCGTCGCCGCGCTGCAGCAGGTCCTTCTTCGCCTCCAGCCCGAAGGCCTTGGCGACCGCGTCGCTTTCGACCTGGCTGCCGACCGACCAGGTGACCTCGGTCGGAGTCTCCTCCATGGACAGCAGGCTCTGGCGCTTGCTGTAGTCGCGGTTGAAGCTGGCCTGGCCGCGCTCGACCGGCCAGTAGAACTCACCGGCAACGTAGGTGGTCTGCGCCTTGTAGCTGTATTTCAGCTGGTAGGTCGTGCCCAGGTAGGTGGCGAGCTCGCGGCTCGCATTGAAGGTGGGCGCGCCGGTGGCGGGCTTGACCACGCTCCAGCCCTCGGTGGAATCGACCAGGAAGGTGAAGCCGCGCTTCGCGTTGTACAGCAGGTATTCGTCCCAGCCGAAATGCTCGTCGGGATCGTCGGGCTCCGTGCCCAGGCGGTGCTGGAAGCCGACCACCTGCCACTGCACACCCTGTAGCTGCCCGGTGCTGCCCAGCGGGATCAGCGGCTGCACCGGCTCGTCCTGCAGCGCGTGCGCCAGCTCCCCGCCCGTCCCCTGGCGCAGGTCGATCAGGCTGTGGCAGGCGGCGCAGGTGATGCTCTTGCTGTTCGCGAGCTGCACTTCGACCGGGGCGCCGCAATTCGGGCAGGCGAAGGAGCGCCCCTGCAGGCCCTTGCTGCTGTCCTCGCGCAGCCCCGTCAGCTCCAGCTCCTCCAGGGCCACCGGACGGCCGCGCGACAGCGCCGGCGGGCTGCTGCCGTAGTCGATGGCCAGCACCTCGTTGTCGGCGCTGCGCAGTTCCACCATCGCGAACTGCGTGTCCAGCGGCGGCAGCTTGGGCAGCTCGCCCTGCGCCGAGACCAGTGCGACCAGCTCGTTGGAGGCGACGCGGTAGGACTTGCCCTCGACCGCCGTCGTCGCGTTCAGCCGCAGCTGGTCCGGCTGCGGCACCGGCCGCTGCGTACTGGCCGGCAGCGCCAGCACATAGGCGCCGTTGTCCTCGGCCAGCCAGGCGCTGCTGCCGTCGTCGAACAGGGCGTTCCATTCGGTCCAGGCGCCGCCGGCGCCGCGGTACTGCAGGCGGCCCACCAGCGTGAAGTCGCGCGCCTGCCAGCGGCCGCGGGCCAGCAGCTGCAGCGGCGAGAAGTCCTCGAAGACTTCGGCCACCTTGCCGATGCGCGAGAGCGCGGCGCCGTCGCGCACCACGGTGCTGCGGCAATAGCTGCAGACCGCGAAGGCCGACTGGGCGCTGCGGAATTCGACGGGGGCGCCGCAGCCCGGGCAGGGCGCGACGTAGGTCCGTTCGGCGGCCAAGGCCGGTTAGACCAGCTTCTTCAGCAGCTCCGCCTTCTTGGCGTCGAACTCTTCCTGCGTCACGATGCCCTTGGCCTTGAGGTCGCCCAGCTTCTCCAGGGTCGCCATCACGTCCTCGGGCTTGACGGCCGCAGCGGCCGCCGCCGGGTGTGCACCCTGCAGCCCCTGCTGCAGGTTCTGCGCCAGCACCTGGCCCATGGCGATGCCGGCGCCCAGCCCCATGGCGTCGCCGGCGATGCCGCCGCCGCCCTGGCCGGCTGCTTTCGCCATCTCGGGGATGGCCTGGCCGGTCTGGTACTGCATGAACCTGCCCATGTCGTTGCCCACCATGCCCATGCCGATGCGCTGGTCCAGGATCTTCTGCAGCTCCTCCGGCAGCGACAGGTTCTGCAGCGTCATGCCCTCCAGCTTGAGGCCGATGGCCTCGAAGGCCGGGCTCAACTCCTTCTGCAGCGCGTTGGCGAACTCGATCTGGTTGGACGCCAGGTCGAGGAACGGCAGGCCGCTCTGGGCGATGGCGTCGGAGATGTGCTGCAGGATCAACCCGCGCAGCTGGCCCTCCAGCTCGCCCGTGGTGTAGGTGTCGCGGGTGCCGGAGATCTTGGTGTGGAAGGCGCGCGGGTCGGCGACGCTGTAGTTGTAGTTGCCGAAGGCGCGCAGCCGCACCGCGCCGAAATCCTTGTCGCGGATGGTGATCGGCTGCGGCGTGCCCCAGCGCTGGTCGACCTGCTGGCGCGTGCTGAAGAAGTAGACGTCGCTCTTGAACGGGGACTCGAACAGCTTGTCCCAGTTCTTCAGGTAGGTCAGCACCGGGATGGTGTTGGTGGTCAGCTTGTACAGGCCGGGCCCGAACACGTCGGCGATCTTGCCTTCGTTGACGAACACCGCCATCTGCGACTCGCGCACCGTGAGCGAGGCGCCGTACTGGATCTCCATGCCCGCCATCGGGTAGCGCCAGCTCAGCACGCCATTGCCGTCCTCCGTCCACTGGATGACGTCTATGAACTGCTTCTTGATGAAGTCCATCAGGCCCATGGGGAGTCCTCCTGCCAGCTTGTGCGGGCCATGATAGCGGCAGCCGGTGGCGGCGCCGCTAAATCTTGCACGGGCGGCGGCCGCATTCCATGAACTTTTGGACGGCTCCGGGGTCTGATCCAGCCCCATGGAAAAGCAACCGAACTACATCGAGGAAGCCACCCCCGGCGGCGTGCCGGTGAAGCTGTGGACGCGCGGCGTGCCGGTGGAAGACGAGGCCCGCCGCCAGCTGGCCAACGCGGCCCGGCTGCCCATCGTCTTCCGGCACATCGCCGCGATGCCCGACGTGCACTTCGGCATCGGCGCCACGGTCGGCTCGGTGATCCCCACCTTGCGCGCCATCATCCCGGCGGCGGTGGGGGTGGACATCGGCTGCGGCATGATCGCCTGCAAGACCACGCTGGCGGCGCAAGACCTGCCGGACAACCTGGCGCCGCTGCGCGCAGCCATCGAGCGCGCGGTCCCCCACGGGCGAGCACCGGGCAACCGCGACCCCGGAGCCTGGCAGAAGACACCGGGCGCGGTCGACACCGCCTGGGCCCAGCTGGAGCCGGAATTCGAGGCCCTGTGCCGCGACTACCCCAAGCTGGCGAAGACCAACCACCACAAGCACCTGGGCACGCTGGGCGGCGGCAACCACTTCGTCGAGGTCTGCCTCGACGAACAGGGCAGCGTCTGGTTCATGCTGCACTCGGGTTCGCGCGGCGTCGGCAACGCCATCGGCACCATGTTCATCGAGCTGGCCAGGCAGGACGCCCTGCGCAACAACGCCAACCTGCCGGACCGCGACCTGGCCTACTTCGAGGAAGGCGCGCGCTACTTCGGCGACTACGTGCGCGCCGTCGGCTGGGCCCAGAAGTTCGCCAGGGCGAATCGCGAGGTGATGATGCGGCGCGTGCTGGAGGCCGCGAAGACGGTGATCCGCAAGCCCTTCCAGTCGCACCTCGAGGCGGTGAACTGCCACCACAACTACGTGCAGAAGGAAACGCACTTCGGCCAGGAGGTGTACCTCACGCGCAAGGGCGCGGTCAGCGCCAAGGCGGGCGAGCTGGGCATCATCCCGGGCAGCATGGGCGCGCGCAGCTTCATCGTGCGCGGCAGGGGCAACCCGGAAAGCTTCCAGTCCTGCTCGCACGGCGCCGGCCGCGCCATGAGCCGGGGCGACGCCAGGCGCCGCTTCACGCTGGCCGATCACCGCGCTGCCACTGAAGGCGTGGAGTGCCGCAAAGACAAGGATGTCATCGACGAGACGCCGGCGGCGTACAAGGACATAGACGCCGTGATGAAGGCGCAGGAGGACCTGGTGGAGGTGGTGCACACCTTGAAGCAGGTGGTGTGCGTGAAGGGCTGAAAAAGTCCAGACAACCGGACGCAGAAGACGCAAAGGTTACGCAGAAGTCGCAGAAGGACAGCCATTCATATTGATGGTCTTCTTTTGCGTCTTCTGCGCAATCTCTGCGTCCTCTGCGTCCGGATGTTGGTTTTTCTCAAACCAGGTTGCGCAGCTCCCGCAACGCCACCGACAACATCGCCAGGTCCCCGGTCGGCGACTCCCTCAGCTCCGCCAGCAGCCGCTGGGCCCGGTCCAGCGCCTGCCGGTTGCCCTGCTCCCAGGAATCCAGCACCTTGGGCGCGTCGCCCTGGTGCCGCCCCAGCGCTTCCTGCGCGATCGAGCGCTGCAGGTCGGTGAGGTCGTCGCCCAGCGCCAGCTTGGCCAGGTTCTGCCAGTAGCTTTCCGCCGGCAGCAGCTCGATCTGCTGGCGCATGCGGTTCAGCCCGAGACGCTCGCCGATGCCGCCATGCACTTCGGCAGTGAGCTCCAGCGGCAGCTTGCTGGCGTCGGCGATCTCGGCGATGTCGAGCGCGTTGAACCAGTTCTCGGCCGAGTCCACCTGCACCGCCAGCGGGCGCGGCACGCCGGACTGGATCCAGTGCGCGGCCCGCGGGCTGGTTTCGCTGCCCGCTTCGAGCCGCGTGCGCAAGGCCTGCACCGCCGGCGCGAAGCGCGCCACCTGCTGCTCGGTCGGCTCGAACAGCCGGCGCGAGCGCAGGAACCAGGTGGTGGCCCGCGCGACCAGCCCGCGCAGCGCCAGCACCATTTCGGCCTGGGTCTCGTCCGGCACCTTGTTGTCCAGGGCTTCGATCTGCTGCCACAGCGGCACCAGCCCGAACACCTCGCGCGCCGCCAGGTAAGCGCGCACGATTTGCGGCGGGGTGGTGCCGGTGACCTCGCCCAGCCGGTGCACGAAGGTCGGCCCGACCCGGTTGATCATGCTGTTCAGGACATGGGTGGCGATGATCTCGCGCTTGAGCGGATGGCGCGGGATGTAGGCGCCGAACTTGTCCTTCAGCAGCGTCGGGAAGTAGCGCTCCAATGCCTTCGCCACCCACGGGTCTTCCGGCAGGTCCGAGGCGATCAGCTCGTCGTTCAGCCACATCTTGCTGTACGCCAGCAGCACCGCCTGCTCCGGGCTGGTGAGGCCCAGGCCCTTGCCCTTGCGTTCGAAGATCACGTCGTCGGCCGGCAGGAACTCGATCGCGCGGTTCAGCTCGCCCTTCTTTTCCAGGAAGCGGATGAAGCGGGCCTGCTCGTCCAGCTGGCGCGCCGCGATCCGGCCGCCGATCGAAAGCGCCTGGCTCTGGAAGTAGTTGTCGCGCAGCACCAGCGCCGCGACGTCGTCGGTCATCTGCGGCAGCAGGGTGTTGCGCTGCTTCAGCGTCAGCTCGCCGTCGCTCACCGCGATGCCCAGCAGGATCTTGATGTTGACTTCGTGGTCGGAAGTGTCGACGCCGGCGGAGTTGTCGATGGCGTCGGTGTTCAACTTCACGCCATTGAGCGCGGCCTCGATCCGCCCGCGCTGGGTGAAGCCCAGGTTGCCGCCCTCGGCCACCACCTTGCTGCGCAACTCGGCGCCGTTGATGCGCACCGCGTCGTTGGCGCGGTCCCCCACCTCGGCGTGCGATTCGCTCGCCGCCTTCACGTAGGTGCCGATGCCGCCGTTGTAAAGCAGGTCGACCGGCGCCTTCAGGATCGCCGTGACCAGTTCGGCCGGCGTCAGGTGCTCGGCCTGTACGTCGAGCGCTGCGCGCGCCTGCGGCGACAACGGCACCGACTTCTCCGAGCGGGCCCAGACGCCGCCGCCGGCGGAGATCAGCCTGGCCTCGTAGTCGGCCCAGGAGGAACGCGGCAGCTTGAACAGCCGCTCCCGCTCGGCGAACGAGGCCTCGGTGTCGGGCGTGGGGTCGATGAAGATGTGCCGGTGGTCGAACGCCGCCAGCAGCTTGATGTGACGTGACAGCAGCATGCCGTTGCCGAACACGTCGCCCGACATGTCGCCTACACCGGCCACGGTGAAGTCGGTCGCCTGGGTGTCGACGCCCATCTCGCGGAAGTGGCGCTTGACGCTTTCCCAGGCGCCGCGGGCCGTGATGCCCATGGCCTTGTGGTCGTAGCCGTTGCTGCCGCCGGAGGCGAAGGCGTCGCCCAGCCAGTGGCCGTACTCGGCGCTGATCTGGTTGGCGTAGTCGGAGAAGGTTGCCGTGCCCTTGTCTGCCGCCACGACGAGATACGGGTCGTCGCCGTCGACGCGCACCACCATCGGCGGCGGCAGCGTCTTGCCGGCCACCAGGTTGTCGGTCAGGTCCAGCAGGCCGCGCAGGTAGTCCTGGTAGCAGGCCACGCCTTCCTTCATGAAGGCCTCGCGATCCGTGGACGGCGGGGCCTTCTTCAGCACGAAGCCGCCCTTGGAGCCGACCGGCACGATGACGGTGTTCTTCACCATCTGCGCCTTGACCAGCCCCAGCACCTCGGTGCGGAAGTCGTCCGGCCGGTCCGACCAGCGCAGCCCGCCGCGCGCCACCTTGCCGCCGCGCAGGTGGATGCCCTCGAACCGCGGCGAGTAGACGAAGATCTCGTACAGCGGCACCGGTGCCGGCAGCCCCGGCACCTGGTGCGAGTCGAGCTTGAAGCTCAGGAAGCTGCGCCGCGCGCCCGGCGCGCCACTGGCGCCGACCCCGGTGCGCCAGAAGTTGGTCCGCAGCGTCGCCTGCAGCAAGGCCAGCAGCTGGCGCAGCACCCGGTCTTCCGACAGGTTGCTGACCTTGTCGAACGCCTGGTTCAGCGCGTTGACCTGCGCGGCGGCGCCGGCCTCGTCGCGCTTCTCCGGAGCCAGGCGCAGGCGGAACAGCCCGACCAGCATGCGGGCCAGCCGCGGATGGTTGGCCAGCGTGGCCGCGATGGTGGCCTGCGACTGGGCAAAGCCGATCTGCTTCAGGTACTTCGCATAGGCCCGCAGCACCACGATCTCTTCGGCCGACAGCCCGGCCAGCAGCACCAGCCGGTTGAATTCGTCGTTCTCCACCTCGCCGCGAAACACGCGGGCGAAGGCGTCCTCGAACAGGCGGGACAGGGCCTGCGGCTCGATCTCGGCGGCGGGATGCGCTTCCAGCTCGAAATCATGCAGGTAGACCGCCTGCGCCTCCTCGGGCGCATCGATGCGGTGGTTGTATTCGCCCAGCACCCGCACGCCCATGTGCTCCAGCATCGGCAGGCTGTCCGACAGGACGACCGGTGCGCCCAGGTGGTAGACCTTCAGGCCCAGGCGGCCCTCGGCCGCGCCCAGCGGCCAGTACAGCGCCAGCGCCAGCGGGTTCTCAGGCGTCAGCGCCGCCATCTTGCGGATGTCGTGCACGGCCCCCCGCACCGGCACCCGTTCGCGGTACGAGCTGGGGAAGGCATGGCTCCAGCGCTTGTCCAGCGCCAGGCCGGCGGCCTCGCCTTCGCTGTCCACCAGCGCGTCGCGCAGGTCGTCCTCCCAGCGGCGGCCCGCGGCGGCGAGCTTGCGTTCCAGCTCGCGCCGGTCGATGGCCGGCATCGCGTTCGGCGCCACCCGCACGGTGAAGTGGATGCGCGCCAGCTTGCCGGACAGCAGCACGTCGAAATCGAGCTGGGTGCCGCTCAGCTCCTGCAGCAGGATGCGCTGGAACTTCTGCCGCAGCTCGGTCGAGAAACTCTCGCGCGGCACGAACACCAGGCAGGAGACGAAGCGGTCGAACGGATCGGTCCAGAGGAACAGCCGCAGCCGGTGCCGGTCGCCCAGCGCCAGGATGCCCAGCGCGGTGTCGTACAGCTGGTCTTCCGGGATCTGGAACAGGTCGTCCCGCGGGTAGGTTTCCAGCGTGTGCTGCATGGCCTTGGCCAGGTGGCCGCCGGGCGTGAGGCCGGCGCGCTGCGCCACCGCCTGCACCTTCTGCCGCAGCAGCGGGATCTCGTCGACCCGCGCCGCATAGGCGGTGGACGTGAACAGGCCGATGAAGCGGTGCTCGCCGATCACCTTGCCCCTGGCGTCGTAGCGCTTGACGCCGACATAGTCGGTGTAGCCGTCGCGGTGCACGGTGGAGCGGGTGTTGGCCTTGGTCACGATCACCACCGGCAGCGGCGCGCGGGCGAGCGCCCGGGCGCTGGCGGGCAGGGCGGCGAAGCTGGCCGACAGCGGCTCGTTCTGCGTCTCGCGCAGCAGGCCAAGCCCGGTGCCCGGCACCAGCCGCAGCGCCATCTCCCCGCCTTCCTCCACCAGATCGTGCTGGCGGTAGCCGAGCAGGGTGAGGTGGTCGTCGGCCAGCCACTGCAGGAAGGCGCGGGTTTCGGCCACCTGTTCCGGCGGCAGGCCGGCCGGCGCGCGATCCAGAGCGGCGATGGCTTCCTGCATCCGCACCAGCATCGGCTTCCAGTCGGTGACGGCGGCGCGCACGTCGGCCAGCACGCGCGTGATGCCTTCGGCCAGGGCCGCCCGCTGCTCGGCGTCGACCAGCCGGTCGACCTCGATGTACATCCACGATTCGCGCGGCAGCTCGGGCGCCTCGCGGCGCGGGCGGATCGCCTTCAGCACGCCCTGGGCGTCGCGCTCCACCGCGTAGACCGGATGGATGATCAGGTGGATGCCCAGGCCCTGGCGCGCGATCTCCATCGAGACCGAATCGACCAGGAAGGGCATGTCGTCGTTGACCACCTGCACCACCGAATGGCGCGAGCCCCAGCCGTCCTCGCCCGGCGAAGGGCTGAACACGCGCACCTTGGGCGCGCCGGGTTTGCGCTGGGCGCCGAACTGCCAGTGCGACAGCAGCGCGCCCAGCAGGTCTTCCGCGGTGCGCTCGCTCAGGTCGTCGATGTCGACCTGGCGGAAGTATTCGTGGGCAAAGCCGGCGATCGGCTGGCGGTCGGCGGGGGCCTGTCGGTTGGCGGCCAGGGCCAGGACGGCGGCGACGCGCTCTTCGCGCTGGATTTCCGTGGATGCAGCCATGTTGTCGTTCTCCTTGTGGTCTCCTGCGCCGCAACTGTAGGGCGGGGTCCCCTGTGGGCGCAAATGCCGGTTGCGGCCGACTTCATGCACCGTCGGCATGGCGGACGCGGCGCTCAGCCGCCGAGCACGGTGCGCACGGCACTCATCAGCGCCTCGGGTTCGAAGGGCTTGGTGACATAGCCGTCGGCCCCGCCGGCCATGCCCTTCAGCACCGATTCGCGGGTGGCCTTGCCGGTCAGCATGATCACCGGCACGTGGACGAAGGCGGGATGCCGGCGCAGGCTGGCCAGCACCTCGAAGCCATTGATGTCGGGCAGCACCACGTCGAGCAGCACCAGGTCGGGCACCGGCGGCTTGCGGAACTCGTCCAGCACCTCCTGCCGGTTGCCGGCCATCCGCGTCGTGAAGCCTTCAAAGCCGAGATAGCTGCTGACGAAGCCCGCCAGATGGGTGTCGTCCTCCACCACCACGGCCGTCCGCGCCTGGCCGGGCGCCCTGGTCACCGCATGGGCCGGCTTGCGCGCAATGCGCACGAAGTAACCGGTCCGTTTCAGGGAGCGCACCCCGGCGTCGGCCTCGGCGTTGCCCTGGGTGGAGGCGAAGGTGTCCAGCTCCGCCTGCAGCCGGAAGCTGAAGGTGTCCAGCACCACCGGCGCGATCAGCCACTTGGCCTGCAGGAAGTCCAGGGAGCGATTGAATTCGGCGGGGGCCAGCGCCGCCATGCCGGCACGCAGCTGCTCCACGCTCAGCACACCATCGACCCGCACCAGCAGCTCCAGCTCCCTGGGTCCGAGCGTCGTGGAGCCGCTGCGCAGCTCGTCCTGGCCCTGGGCCGTCAGTCCAAAGATTGCATCGTCGATCATGGCGGCCATAGCATGCCTCAGTTGGGCTGCGCCGGGGTCACAGTCGTGTGAATCCTTCCCGCCGGCAGGGCGCCGGATGTGTTTCAGGGGCCACCGGTTGGTAAACTGCCGAGCTGGGTCCCCTAATTCAAACGATGGCGTGGCGCCCGCCCCGGGACCGGCAGGAGGCGCGACGCAGCTGGAGGAAACCATGACGACCCGCATGCTGCGCCTGTTCGCGCTGGCCCTGTCGATGTTCGCGCTGAACGCCCAGGCCAGGAACCTGGCGCCGATCGGCAACTTCGAGAATCTGCCGGCCATGAGCGGCTCCGGCCAGCCGGCCACGGTGCAGCAGATCAAGGAGGCCCTGACCAGCGCCGGCGCCCCCCGCGGCTGGCAGGTGACCCAGGTCACGCCGTCGCAGCTGGTGGCGACCGTCAACGTCCGCAACCAGCACACCGTGTCCGTCGACATCTCGCTGGCGCCCGGCCTGTACTCCATCAAGTACAAGAACAGCGTGAACATGAATTACGACGGCGTCCAGATCAACCCCCACTACAACAAGTGGGTGCAGATACTGCTCGAAGACGCCCGCAAGGAACTCGCCAGGAAGTAATCGCGCGAATTCCGCAGTCCGGCCCGCACCGTGCCGGACGTTTTCGTCATGAAGCAGTCCACCGCCATCCTCCACGTCCCCGAAACCGCTTTCGGCAAGTGGTTCCTGAAGACCGAAACCTGGCGCGTCCACGTGCTGGAGCGGGCCATCGCCGACCTGGTGCGGCTGATTCCCGACCGGCAAGCCAGCTACGGCGTGGTGGTGGACGTGGGTTGCGGCTCCGGCTATTCGCTGCCCAAGCTGGCCCAGCGCTTCGCCCCGCGCGAGCTGGCCGGGGTCGACATCGACCCGCAGATGCTGGAAGCGGCGGGGCAGGAAGCGCAGCGCGCCGGCGTGGCGGTGCGGCTGGTGGAGGCCTCGAGTTCGCGCCTGCCGCTGCCGGACCAGCACGCCGACCTGCTGTTCTGCCACCAGACCTTCCACCACCTCGTGGAGCAGGAAGCGGCGCTGGCCGAATTCATGCGCGTGCTGAAGCCGGGCGGGGTGCTGCTGTTCGCCGAATCGACGAAACGCTACATCCATTCCTGGATCATCCGCGCGCTGTTCCGGCATCCGATGCAAGTGCAGCGCACCGCGGAGGAATACCTGCAGATGGTGCGGGCGGCCGGCTTCGTGGTGCCCGAAACATCCATCTCCTACCCCTACCTCTGGTGGAGCCGGGGCGACCTGGGCATCCTGGAGCGCGTGTTCGGGGTGAAGCCGAAGGCCGGGCGGGAGGAGACGCTGCTCAATCTCGTGGCGGTCAAGCCAGCCTGACATGACTGGTTGCCGGCGACCCCGGCCTACAACTCGATGACCCGCCAGGAGCGGGAAGTTGGGGGCCGCGGGGTCCACCAATGCGCCTGGTCGCCTGCCCACAAAGCCAGTCGCCAACCCATCCCATCCCAGGTCTGCACATCGCCATCGACCGCGGGCCGCGCATCCAGTTGCTGCAAGCGCCTCGGCGCGATCCACTCCCCGCGCCGTTTCAGCCACGCCTCCTTCACTGTCCACAGCTCGTAGAACGCAGCCTCCTGGTCGGCCGACCGCGCAAGAATCGCTCGCTCCCCCGGAGTGCAGCACAGATCGATCAAGCCCGCGATGTCGCGTCGGCGCTGCGGCGCTTCCAGGTCCAGGCCGAGGGGCTCAGTGCCCAGTGCGCACGCCGTAAAACCCCCGCTGTGGCTGATCGACAGGAACAGATCGGGCCGACCGGCCACGGCTGGCGGCGCATCGTGCGGCGCCTCCAGCGTCCACGCAACCGGGTCGCCGCCCAGCGCCCGCGCCAGCAGCCAACGCGCCTGCCACCGCGCAGCGGTGAATTGGTCGCGCCGTTTCGCCGAGGTGAGCGTCGCCAGCCGCGCGGTTTCGCTCGCCGACAGCCAGGCCTCCGGCGCCTGCGCCAGCAGCGCCTCGACTGCGCCGCAGGCGATGTGCACCGTCATGGCCAGCGGCGCAGGACGAGGGACGTGTTGATGCCGCCGAAGGCGAAGTTGTTGCTCATCGCCCAGCCGGTCTGCAGCTCGCGGCCGCCGCCGCGCACGTAATCGAGCGGGGCGCAATCGGGGTCGACGGTCTCGAGATTCAGGTTGGGCGCGAACCAGCCCTCCCGCATCATCTCGATCGTCATCCACGCCTCCAGCGCGCCGCAGGCGCCCAGCGTGTGGCCCATGTAGCTCTTGAGCGAGCTGATCGGCACCCGCTCACCCAGCACCGCCAGCGTGGCGGCGCTCTCGGCGACGTCGCCGTGGTCGGTGGCGGTGCCATGCGCGTTGACGTAGCCGATCTCCGATGCTGCGACGCCGGCGCTTTCCAGCGCGAGGCGCATTGCCTGCGCCATGGTCTGCGACTGCGGCTGCGTGACGTGGGCGCCGTCGCTGTTGGTGCCGTAGCCGGCCACCTCGGCCAGGATGCGCGCGCCGCGCGCCTGCGCGTGTTCCAGCTCTTCGAGCACCAGCGTGCAGGCGCCTTCGCCCAGCACCAGGCCGTCGCGGTTGGCGTCGAACGGCCGCGGCGTCAGCGATGGTTCGGCATTGCGCACGCTGGTGGCGAACAGGGTGTCGAACACCGCGGCATCGATCGGGTCCAGCTCCTCGGCGCCGCCGGCCAGCATCGCGACCTGCTTGCCGCCCTGGATCGCCTCGAATGCGTAGCCGATGCCCTGGCTGCCGGCCGCGCAGGCGCTGGAGGTGGTGACGATGCGGCCGGTGAGGCCGAGGAACACGCCGATGTTCACCGCCGCCGTATGCGACATCATCTTGATGTAGGTGTTGGCGGTGATGCCCTCGGTGTTCCTGGCGAGGATCATGCGGCCGAAATCGGCGATCGCCGGCGGCGAGCCGACCGAGGAGCCGTAGGAGATGCCCATCTTCCCGCTCTTGACCAGCGGGTCGCCCAGCAGGCCGGCATCGGCCAGTGCCAGTTCGCTCGCGCGGGTGCCCATCAGGGCGACGCGGCCCATGCTGCGCGTGGCCTTGCGGTTGTAGTGATCGGGCAGCGTGAACGGCTGCGCCGGCACGCCCAGCCGCGTGTTGAGGCCCTCGATGTCGTCCCAGGCCGTCATGTACTGCACCGCATTGCGCAGCCCGCGCAGGGCGGCATGGACGGTCGGCCAGTCGTGGCCCAGCGGGCTGATGGCGCCCACGCCCGTGACGACCACTCGCTTCACACCATCCCCCCGTTCACCGAGATCACCTGGCGCGTGATGTACGCCGCCTCTTCGCCCATCAGGAAGGCGACCAGCCCGGCCACCTCCTGCGCGCGGCCCAGCCGCTTCATCGGGATCATCTTCAGCGCTTCGTCGCGAACTTCCGCCGGCAGCATGTCGGTGTCGATCAGGCCCGGGGCCACGCAGTTGACGGTGATGCTGCGCCTGGCCAGCTCGATCGCCAGCGCCTTGGTCGCGCCCATGATGCCTGCCTTGGCGGCGCTGTAGTTGGTCTGGCCGCGGTTGCCGACCAGCCCGGAGACCGAGGCGATGGTGACGATGCGGCCCGGCTTGCGGCGCTGGATCATCGGCATGGTCAGCGGGTGCAGCACGTTGTAGAAGGCGTCGAGATTGGTATGCACGACGCCGTCCCACTCTTCCGCCGTCATCGCAGGGAAGGCGTTGTCGCGCGCCAGGCCGGCGTTGCACACCACGCCGTAGTAGGCGCCGTGTTCGGCGATGTCGGCTTCCAGCGTGGCACGGCAGGCGGCGCGGTCGGCCACGTCGAACTGCAGCACGCGCGCCGCGCGCCCCAGCGCCTGGATGCGCGCGGCGACGGCGTCGGCCTTGGCGCGGCTGGCGCGGCAATGCACCACGATGTCGTAGCCGGCGGCGGCGAGGCGCAGTGCCACCGCTTCGCCGATGCCGCTGCTGGAGCCCGTGACGAGGACCGTTTCGCTCATGCCGGCGTCCCGCCCTGCAGGATCGTCGAGCCTTCCGGCGGGTCCAGCACGGCGATGCGCGCGACAGCCACCTCCTGGCCGTCCATTTCGATGCGGCAGTCGAACTGGCCGAGGCCATTGGCGCCCATCAGCTCGCAGCGCACTTCGATCCGCAGCCGGGCGCCGCTGGGAAAGCCGTCGCACTTCGCCTCGAAACGGCGGCTTCCCAGCAGCAGGCCGGCGCGCGGCGGGCCGCCCTGGCTGCGGGCGCGGCTGCCGGCCCAGGCCGCCACCGCCTGCGCCATGTACTCGATGGCGATCCACGATGGCACCCGGCCATCGCGCACGAACAGGCCGTCGAACGGCACGTCCACCTCGGCCACCACGTGCTCGTCGTCCACTTCCAGCACGCGGTCGATCAGCCGCATCGCGCCGCGGTGCGGGATGTAGCTCTCGATGCGGCCCGTTGCTCCGAATTTCTCCATGTCACTCGCTCGCCAGCACCAGGCAGGCATTGCTGCCGCCGAATGCAAAGGAATTGCTCAGGACGTGGCGCGGCGCCCGTCCCAGGGTTTCGCCCGCCGCCGCCACCCGCACCGGGGCCAGCGCCGGATCGCGGACGCCGTCCCACCAGTGCGGCGGCAAGCGGCCGGCCGGATTGTCCACCAGCGTGTGCCAGCACACCGCCGCCTCCACGGCACCGGCCGCCGCGAGTGTATGGCCGGTGAGCGGCTTGGTGGAACTGACCGGCACGTCCGTGCCCAGCAGCTGCGCCACGGCCAGGCTTTCCATCGCGTCGTTCTGCGGCGTCGCCGTGCCGTGCAGGTTCACGTATTCGATCGCATCCGGCTGCAGCTGCGCGCGCGCCAGCGCCTGCCGCATCGCGTCCAGTGCGCCGCGGCCGCCAGGCTCGGGCGCCGACATGTGGTGGGCGTCGCTGCTCTCGCCCCAGCCGGCGAGCCGCACCGGCCCGGCTTCGCGGCCGACCAGGAACAGGCCGGCGCCTTCGCCGATGTTGATGCCCTGGCGGTGCAGCGACAGCGGGTTGCAGCGTGCCGCGCTGACCGACTCCAGCGCGCTGAAGCCGGCGATGGTGAAGCTGCTGAGCGCGTCGACGCCGCCGGCCACCACCGCGTCGGCGATGCCGGCTTTCAGCAGCCGCGCCGCCGCCGCCAGCGCCTTGGCGCCGGAGGAGCAGGCGGTAGAAATCGAATAGGCCGGCCCGCTCACGCCCAGCTCGCGCGCCAGGAAGGCGGAGGCGTTGCCCATTTCCTGCTGCGCGTAGTCGTAGGCCACCGGCCAGTCGCCCTGTTCGCGGAACTGGCGCGCGGCGGCGACGCCTTCCTGCAGGCCGGCCGCGCTGACGCCGAGCACGACCGCGATGCGCTGCGGACCGAAGCGGGCGATGGCGGCATCGAGCGCGGGCCGCAGGTCGGCCAGCACCGCCGCCAGCAACGCGTTGGTGCGGCTGCGGAAAGCGACGGGATGCTGCTCCAGCGCGGGCAACTCCTGCTCCACCCGGCCCAGGTGCAGCACCCGGCCCGGTGTGTACTGGTCGGTCGGCGCCACGCCGCCGGGCTGGCGGGCGAACAGCACTTCGCGCGCGGCGTCACCGCGGCCCAGCGCGCTGATCCAGGCCATGTGTTGCAGGTAGACGGCGCTCATTTCTGGCCCGGCCAGGCATCGAGCCGCAAACGATAGCCCGCGGCAAGGTTGTCGAGTTCGGCGGTGCCCGGCGCCGGGTACTGCACGCGGATCATGGTGGCATCGCGGAAGCGGACGACGCGCGCCGTGCCTTCGGCCTCGACGCTCCAGCCGGCGGGCAACGCGGTGCGGATCGCCGCCAGCGGCCAGTGCACCAGTTGCAGGTCGCTCAGCACGCGGGCGCCGGTGACGCTGTCCGGCCAGCCCTTGGCGCGGCTTTCGTTCAGCGTGCGGCCGTCCCAGTCGAGCCGGGCCACGGTCTGGCCGAAGTCCATCACGGCCATCCGCACCGCGTCGGCATCGACTTCGATCGCCACGTCCATCTGCTGCGCGCGGCCATGCGCGCTGACCGTCATGCGCTGCTGCAAGGCGAGTACGCGGCCCAGCGAAGCCGGGCTCAGGCGCAGCGTGAGCTCGCTGTCCGCCATCGGGCGCGGCGCCGCGCAGGCGGCGAGCAGCAGGGCCAGCAGCGGCAGCCAGGCCCGCAGCGGGCGCGTCATGCGGCGGGCTCCGGCGCCGGCCGGCGCAGGCAGGGAGAGCCCAGCCAGACCACGGCCACGCCCACCATCAGCGTCAAGCCGAAGGCATGCAGCGCCGGCGTCGACGACAGCGCCAGCAACCCGAACGACAGCCAGGTGCTGGCCGCGCCGAGCACCACCGCCAGCCAGGCGGCGCCGTCGCCATCGTGCTCCAGCAGGAAGATGCCGTAGTCGACGCCTATCCCCAGCAGCAGCAGCAAGGCCAGGATGTTCGACAGCTGGAAGGGCTCGCCCAGCCAGCCCTGCACCGCCACCGCTGCCACGCTGGCGACCACCGTCGGCAGCCAGGCGCGCCAGGCGGCGCGGCGGAAGCGCGCCCACAAGGCGGCCAGCACCAGCAGGTGGCCGGCCACCAGCAGCGCGCTCATAGCCCAGCGATAGCGACCGAGCAGCGACGAGACCTCGCCGGCGCGGTCGACCCAGCGCACGCCCTCCAGGCCGGCGGCAGCGCCTTCCAGTTGCGGCAGCAGTTCAGCGCCGTGCAGGCCGTGCAGCATCACCACCGTGAGGTACTGGCCTTCCGAGGGGCCGAGCCAGAGCGCGCGGGCGGCGGCGGACGCCGGATGCGCCAGCCAGAGCTCCGGCGTCAGCGCTGCGCCGTCAGCCGCCGCGGGCCGCACCAGCCGCTCGCCCAGGGCGGCGTTGACGCCGGCCAGCACCTCGGTCTCGACCCGGGCGGTAAGGCGCGCATCGGCTTGCTGCCGGCGCAGCGACGGCACCCAGTCGGAGACTGCGGCGTAGCCGCTGATCGCGCCGCGCGCCACCAGCGCGGCTAGCCGCTCCTTCAAGGCTTCTTCGCGCTCCAGCACCTCCTGCGGATTGACGCCGCGCACCAGGAAGAACTGGGCCACGCTCGGCGATCCGAGCAGGCGCCCGGCCGCCACCTGGGCCTGCTGCAGCGCCACCGGCGAACCCTGCCAGTGGCGCAGGTCGTCGCTGGCGTGCAGGCGGGCCACGCCGACGGCGGACAGCAGCGCCGCGATGCCCAGGGCGATCCAGGTCCGGCGATTGGCGCGCCAGCGCGGCCAGCGCGCCAGGCTGGCGCGGATCGTCGCGGCAAAGCGCGAGTCGCGCGGTGCATGCCGATCGAGCAGCGGGAACCAGCAGACGGCAGTGAGGAAGGCCGCAACCAGGCCGGCGGCGGAGAACACCGCCATCTGCCGCAGGCCGGGGAAGGGCGCGAGGCCCAGCGCCAGGTAGGCCAGCACGCTGGTGGCCAGCGCCAGCAGCAGGCCGGGCAGCAGGCTGCGCATCAGGCTGCGCGGCCGCGCCCAGGGCCGGCCCTGGCGCGAAGCGAAGTAGTGGATGCCATAGTCCTCGGCCACGCCGACCAGGCTGGCGCCGAACACCAGCGTCAGCAGGTGCACGTTGCCGTAGACCCAGGCCGTGACGGAGATGGCCGCCGCCACGCCGACGGCGAGCGACAGCCCAGTCAGCAGGATCGGCGTCCAGCGCCGGAACGCCAGCCACGCCAGCAGCAGCACCGCCGCCAGCGAGCCCCAGCCGATGGTGTTGATCTCGCCGCTGGCCTGCACCGCGGCCGCTTCCGCATGCAGCGGCAGGCCGGCGGCCAGCATGCGCACGCCCGGCGCCGCGACCTGGGCGGCGCGCAAGGCGCTGTCCAGCGCCGGCTGGTAGACCGCGTTGCCGTTCATGGCGAAGGGTGCGCCGGTGATCTCGTAGCCCAGCACCACCCAGTCCATGTTCTCGCCACGCACCCACAGCTCGCCATCGCGCGGGCGGGCCCGGCTCTGGGCCGCACGCGCCTGCAGCCAGTCGGGCCAAAGGCCCAGAGGGTCGCTGGCGAAATCGGCCAGCCGGCCACCGGCGCCGGGCTGGTGCAGCAGGGCCAGCGCGCGTTGCACCTGCTGCGTCGACGTGCCCTGCTGGAGCTGCTGGCGCTGCGCCGGCGTCAGCAGCCGGTCGCGCCAGGGCGCGTAGAACTGCAGCACGGCGTCGATTGCCTGGCCGCTGGCGTGGTCCTGCGCCTGCATCGGAGCATTCGAATGCGCGAGCGCGAGCCGCCATTGTTCCGCCGCCCGCTTCGCATCGGTCCAGTCGGGGGCGCCTAGCAGCACGACGACCTGGCGCGACACGCCTGAAGCCAGCAGCTTGCTGGCGCGGCCCACTTCGGGCGCCTGCTCGGACGCCGGCAGCAAGGCCAGCACGTCGGTGTCGACCCGACCGGCGCGCCAGAACTGGAACTGGTGCACCACGACCACCAGCACGAAGGCCAGCCAGAGCAGGGCCGCCAGCCGCCAGGGCTGGGCGGGCGCGGCCGGCAGGTGGGTCAGTTCCTCCGCTGAGGCGAGCAGGCCGGGATCACTCAAACCGGGCCTCCTCGTCGGCGCTCAGCGTCGCGGAGGTGCTGTGGCGGGCCATGCGGATCTGGGTCTGGTCGCCGCTGCCTTCCTGCAGGCGCACGCCGCGCAGGAAGCGTTCGCCCTCGAGCTCGACCCGCTGCACCCAGCGGGCCAGCGCGGCGTCCCGCGGCAGCAGTTGCAGGCGCCAGCCCTCGCGGCCGACCAGTTCGCCTTCGATCTGGAACCGCTGGGCGAGTGCCGTCAGGTCGGCGGCCATCACGCCGAACAGCGTCTCGCTGATCGCGCGCACCGCCGGTTCCTCGCTGGCGCTCAGGCGCCGCGCGACGCTGCCATCGGCGCCGCGGGCCAGCACGCGGTCGCGCGTGACCACCAGCGTCGAGGCGAACGGCTCCAGCGTGCGCCAGAGCACCCCGCGCTGGCGCGAGACCACGAATTCACCGGTGGACAGCAGCGGATTGCGAAAGCCCTTGACGGTCTTGCGCTGCTCGAAGGTGCCGCGCACCACCGGCTCGCTGGTGAGGCGCTGGCGCACGTCGCGCAGCAGGGGGGAAACGGGCTCGGAGGCGAAAGCGGGCAGGCCCGCAACACTCGCGGCCAACAGGAAAATGCGGCGCGAGCTCACGGCTTCACCCCCAGCCGCTCCCACAGCACCGGCGGGCAGACGAACTGCATCTCGCGCGTGGCCATGTCCACCGCCACCTGGATGGTCGATGCTTCCGTCAACTTGAGGCCGCTGGCCGTGTCGCGGATCAGGTACTCGATGCGCAGCCGGTTTTCCCATTCCGTGATCTCGGCGCGCACCGTGAGGCGCTGGCCCAGCTCCGCCGGCCGCACGTACTTCAGGCGCAGGTCGACGATGGGCCAGCCGTAGCCGGATTCGCGCATGCGCGGATAGTCGTAGTTGAACTTGCCCAGCAGCGCGGTGCGCGCGACCTCGAGGTACTTCACGTAGTGGCCGTGCCACACGATTTCCATCGGGTCGATGTCGTAGAAGGCGGGCACCACCTCGACTTCGTGGCTCAGATCAATGCTCATGCCCAGAACAGGAAGAAATTGAACCAGTCGTAGGGCGCGCGCACCAGCAGCGCTTCCAGCCGCTGCGCGAACAGCGCCGTCCATTGCTGCAGCGCCTGCTCGCGGCCGGCGCGCGGCAATTGCAGCCGTTCGGCCAGCAGCTCGAAGCGCACGACGTGGCCCGGGCCGGCGCGCACGCAACCGAGCAGCAGCAGCGGGCAGGCCAGCAGCGAAGCGAGTACGTAGGCGCCGACCGGAAAAGCCGCCGGCGCGCCGAGGAAGGGCGCGGTGGCGGTGCGGCCGCCGCCGACCGGGGTGCGGTCGCCGGCAATTGCCACGAATTCGCCAGCGCGCACCCGGCGCTCCAGTTCCACCGCGGTGGCGGCCGTGACCTCGGTCACCTGTAGCAGCTCGACCCGGCTGGCCGGGTTCAGGCGCCGCAGGATGGCGTTGAAGCGTTCGGCATGGCGCGTGTGCACCAGCACCGTGAGCCGCAGGCCGGGCAGGCGCGCGGCCAGGGCCTGGCACAGCT
>JAQGMU010000221.1 GCA_028292195.1 Ramlibacter sp.
TCGTAGAAGAAGAAGGCGTTGTTGTCGTCCGGCGAGCCGCCGAACAGCTCGATGTTGAACGGGCCCTTGCCCTGCTTGAGGCCCAGCTTGTCGACGATGGAGCTCGCCTGCAGCACGCCGACCTGGAAGTTGTCGAAAGTGGCGTAGTAGTCGACGTTCTTCGAGCCGCGGATCAGGCGGTCGTAGGCGATGACCTTGACGCCCTTGTCGGCCGCCTTCTGCAGCGCGTTCGACAGGGTGGTGCCGTCGATGGCGGCGATCACCAGCACCTTGGCGCCCTTGGTGATCATGTTCTCGACCTGCGCCAGCTGATTCGGGATGTCGTCGTCGGCGTACTGCAGGTCGGTCTGGTAGCCGCGCTCCTTCAGCACCTTGACCATGTTGTTGCCGTCGTCGATCCAGCGCGCCGAGGACTTGGTCGGCATCGAGATGCCGATGGTGCCCTTGCCCTGTGCCTGGGCGGCTGGCGCGAGGACTGCGAGGGCCGCGCCCATCGCCAGGCTGCCGAGGATGAATTGCATGCGTTTCATGTTGTCTCCTTTGGGGATGCGCTCAGTGGGAATGCTTGGGCACGCCGGCGCCGCGGCTGCCCACCAGGAAATCGAAGTCGCAGCCCTGGTCGGCCTGCAGCACGTGCTCGACGTACAGCTTGCGGTAGCCGGAGCCGTCGGCGGGATCCGGTTGCTGCATGGCGGCCCAGGAAGCAAGGCGGTCGGCCAGTTCGGCGTCCGGCACATCGAGGTGCAGGCGGCCCGTCTCGGCATCCAGCTCGATCCAGTCGCCCTCGCGCACCACGGCCAGCGGGCCGCCGGCGCGCGCTTCCGGCGCCACGTGCAGCACCACGGTGCCGTAGGCGGTGCCGCTCATGCGCGCGTCCGAGATGCGGACCATGTCGGTCACGCCCTGCGCCAGCAGCTTGGGCGGCAGGCCCATGTTGCCGACTTCGGCCATGCCGGGGTAGCCGCGCGGGCCGCAGTTCTTCAGCACCAGGATCGATTCCGACGTGACTTCCAGTTCGGGATCGGCGATGCGGGCCTTGTAGTCGTCGAGGTTCTCGAACACCACCGCGCGGCCGCGGTGCTTGAGCAGGCGCGCGGTGGCAGCCGAAGGCTTGAGCACGGCGCCGCGCGGCGCCAGGTTGCCGCGCAGGATGCGGATGCTGCCGTCAGTCACCAGCGGCTGGTCCCAGTCGCGGATCACCTCCGGGTTGTACGAGGGCGCGTCCTTGACGTTCTCCCACAGCGTCTGGCCATTGGCGGTCAGCGCATCGGGGTGCGGCAGCCGGCCGGCTTCGCCGAGTCGCCGCAGCACGGCGGGCAGGCCGCCGGCGTAGTAGAAGTCCTCCATCAGGAAGCGGCCCGAGGGCATCAGGTCCACCAGCGTGGGCGTGCCCTTGCCGATCGCCGTCCAGTCGTCCAGTTCCAGGGCTACGCCGATGCGGCCGGCGATGGCCTTCAGGTGGATCACCGCGTTGGTCGAGCCACCGATGGCGGCGTTGGTGCGGATCGCATTCTCGAACGCTTGCCGCGTCAGCAGCTTCGAGAGCTTCAGGTCCTCGCGCACCATGTCGACGATGCGCATGCCACTCATGTGCGCCAGCACATAGCGGCGCGAGTCCACGGCGGGAATGGCGGCGTTGTGCGGCAGCGTGACGCCCAGTGCTTCGGCCATGCAGGCCATGGTGGAGGCGGTGCCCATGGTGTTGCAGGTGCCGGCCGAGCGCGACATGCCGGCCTCGGCCGACATGAACTCGTGCAGCGTGATGGTGCCGGCCTTGACCTGTTCCGAGAGCTGCCAGACCACGGTGCCGGAGCCGATGTCGCGGCCCTGGTGCTTGCCATTGAGCATGGGGCCGCCGCTGACGGCGATGGCCGGCACGTCGCAGCTGGCCGCGCCCATCAGCAGTGCCGGCGTGGTCTTGTCGCAGCCCACCAGCAGCACCACGCCGTCGATGGGATTCCCGCGGATCGATTCCTCGACGTCGATGCTGGCCAGGTTGCGGGTGAACATGGCGGTCGGGCGCAGGTTGGACTCGCCGTTGGAGAACACCGGGAACTCGACCGGGAAGCCGCCCGCTTCGATGATGCCGCGCCGCACGTGTTCGGCCAGCTTGCGGAAGTGCGCATTGCAGGGCGTCAGTTCCGACCAGGTATTGCAGATGCCGATGACGGGCTTGCCCTGGAACTCGTGGTCCGGGATGCCCTGGTTCTTCATCCAGCTGCGGTACATGAAGCCGTTCTTGTCGGCGGTGCCGAACCAGGCGGCGGACCGGAGCTTGACGGGCGTCTTGGCCATGTGCGAAAACCTTGCGGAGGGTGATTGGGGTCGAAATATAGTCAGACTACAAATAAAAGAGAGCCGGGGAAAACCCTGAAATAGCAGGTGTTGACGAATTTAAGTCGGACTAGATAATCGCCTCTCTTCACCGAATCGAGCCGCCCATGAACGCCTTCGCCCGTTATCCCAGCCTGGCCGATCGCACCGTCCTCGTCACCGGCGGCGCCACCGGCATCGGCGCCTGCCTGGTCCAGCAGTTCGCAGCGCAAGGCGCCAAGGTGGGCTTCATCGACATCGATCGCGACGCCGGAGCCGCGCTGGCGCGCGAGCTCGAAGGCAGCCAGCACGCGCCGCTCTTCGTCGCCGCGGACCTGACCGACATCCCCGCGCTCGAAGGCGCAATCGACCGCGTGCGCGAGCGCTTCGGGCCCATTCGCGCGCTGTTGAACAACGCCGCCAACGATAGACGCCATCGCGTCGAAGACACTACGCCGGAGAGTTGGGACGCGGGCATCGCGGTCAACCTGCGGCACCAGTTCTTCGCCGCCCGCAGCGTGGCCGCGGACATGAAGCAGGCCGGCGGCGGTTCCATCGTCAACTTCGGCTCCATCAGCTGGATGCTGAAGCAGGGCGGCATGCCGGTCTACACCACGGCCAAGGCGGCGGTGCAGGGC
>JAQGMU010000258.1 GCA_028292195.1 Ramlibacter sp.
CCAGCGCGCCGAGTTCCTGCAGACCAAGGGCGCGGTCGATTTCATCTGCGACCGCCGGGAACTGCGCAAGAACGTGGCGAATGTGCTGGCGATGTTGACGCGGCAGGCTGCGGACGCGGTGGACTGATGGGAACGCTGGGGTCGCCTTCGGCACCGTAGGCTGGGGTCGCGACCCCAGCTCTCCTCAACGCAACACCGCCTCCTGCACCCCCGCCAGGATGAACGTCGCGATCTGCAGCACCACCAGCAGCGCCAGCGGCGACAAATCGAAACCGCCGACCAGCGGGATGACGCGGCGGAACGGCCGCAGCAAAGGCGCGCACAGGCGGTCGATGACGTCGACGATCGGCGAGTCCGCCTGCACCCAGGACAGGACGGCGTAGACGATCACCAGCCCGATCATTCCCGACACCACCAGCCGCAGCAGGCCGAACACCGCCAGCAGGGGCACCACGGCGGCGTTGAGGTGCGAGGACAGCAGCCAGAGCAGGCCGAACTGGGCGAGTTCGATCAGGTAGGCCGCCACCAGGCTGGACAGGTCGAACTTGCGCGTCTTGGGCATCACGCGGCGCAGCGGCAGCACGATCCAGTCGGTCAGCGCGAACACGAAACGGCCCACGGGGTTGCCGAACGGAATGTGCTGGTACTGCATGTAGAGCCGCAGCAGGCAGGCGCCACCGAGGAGCCCGGCGATAACGTCGAGCAGGAAGGACAGGATTTGGAGGAGCATCACCACACGATCAACTGGGTCGTGGGATGATAGCGGCAGCCACTGGAACCGCTGTGCCTGCCCTTCTCACCCTGCAGTCCTTGCCACTATTTCCGCTCAGCGCGGTCCTGTATCCGGAGGGGCTGTTGTCGCTCCGGGTCTTCGAGGTCCGCTACCTCGACATGATCTCCAAGTGCCGCAAGGCCGGCGCCCCGTTCGGGGTGGTTTCGCTCACCCAGGGCAGCGAAGTGCGCCAGCCCGGCAGCCAGGAAGCCTTTTCCCAAGTCGGCGTGCTGGCCACCATCCATGACTTCGAGCAGCCGCAGCCCGGCCTGATGCTGGTGCGGGCCACCGGCGCCCAGCGCTTCCGCATCACGTCCAGCGACCAGCTCAAGCACGGCCTGTGGGTGGCCGACGTGGAGCGGCTCCTGCCCGACATGGCGGTGCCGATCCCGGAGGACTTGCAGCCGACGGCCGATGCGCTGGAACGCCTGATCCAGTCACTGCAGCTGAAAGCCGACAACCCCGGCCCGATGCCACTGCTGCCGCCCTTCAAGCTGGGCGACTGCGGCTGGGTGGCGAACCGCTGGTGCGAATTGCTGCCGCTGCCGGTGGCGTTGAAGCAGCGTTTGATGGAGCTGGACAATCCGTTGGTGCGGCTGGAGCTGGTGAGCGACGTGCTCACCCGCACCGGCATCACGACTTGAAGTCAGCGGTGGGGTCGCTGCGCGAACCCACCCTACGACACTGATGGGGTGATGCAGGGTGGGTTCGCGCAGCGACCCCACCACGGCGATCACGAAGACCTCTGAGCCTCGTATTCGGGCACGTGGGACCGCAGCCACGCCCGCAGCGCCTCCGCCGCCGGCTGCGCTCCCGCCTCCTCGATCCACCGCACCACCTCCATGATGTCCGGCAGCGGCCCGCTGGTCTTGGCGATCCGCAGCTTGGCGTGCGGCGTCGGCTCGGTCGTCTCGTCGTCGGCCAGCAGCTCCTCGTAGAGCTTCTCGCCGGGCCGCAGGCCCGTGTAGCTGATCGGCACTTCCTGCTCGGTCTTGCCCGAAAGCCGGATCAGCATCCGCGCCAGTTCCACGATCTTCACGGGTTCGCCCATGTCCAGCACGAAGATCTGGCCGGAGCGCCCCATCAGCCCGGCCTGCAACACCAGCTGCGCGGCTTCGGGGATGGTCATGAAGTAACGCACGATGTCCGGGTGCGTCACCGTCACCGGGCCGCCGCGGGCGATCTGGGTCGAGAACAGCGGCACCACCGAGCCGCTGGAGCCCAGCACGTTGCCGAAGCGCACCGACACGAACTGCGTGCGCGGCTCGCGCAGCGCCACCGCCTGCACCAGCAGTTCCGCCAGCCGCTTGCTGGCGCCCATCACGTTGGTCGGGTTGACCGCCTTGTCGGTGGAGATCATCACGAAGCGGCGGGCTCCGCTTTCAGCGGCCGCGCGCGCGGCGTGCAGCGTGCCCAGCACGTTGGTTCGCAAGGCCTCTATCTCGTTGTGCTGCTCCATCAGCGGCACGTGCTTGTAGGCCGCGGCGTGGAACACCACGGCCGGCCGGTGCCGCTGGAAGATCGCCCGCAGCCGGTCCGGTTCGCGCACATTGGCCGTGTAGTAGGCGCCCTGCATCTGCGGGTGCGCCTGCCGCAGTTCCTGCTCCAGCTGGTAGATGTTGTATTCGGAAACGTCGACGCAGACCAGCCGGCCGACGCCGAAGCGCGCCACCTGGCGGCACAGCTCGGAGCCGATCGAGCCGCCGGCGCCCGTCACCAGCACCACCTGGCCCGAGAAGAGTTCAGCCAGGCCGGCGACGTCGAGCGCCACCGGCGAGCGTCCCAGCAGGTCCTCCAGCTCGATCTTGCGCGGGCCGGTGCTTTCCGCCTGCAGCCACTGGTCCGGCCGCGGCAGCGTCAGCAGCGTGATCCTGGCATCGGCTGCGAGCAGCAGCGCCTCGCGCCGCTCCGCCGCCCCGGGCGGGCTGGCCACCAGTGCGGCCTGCACGCCGGCGGCGGCGCAGACGTCCGGCAGCTGCGCCACGCTGCCCAGCACGCGCACGTTCTGCAGCGAGCGGCCGCGCTCCTGCGCGATCGGCGAGACGATGCCCACCGGGCGCCACTTCTGCGAGCCCTTCAGCGCGCGCAGCGCGCCGGCCGCGTCCTGCAGCGAGCCCACGATCACGACCGGCTGGCCGCCCAGGCCCTGCAGGCGGCGTTCGGCCAGCGTGCGCCAGGCGGCGCGCGCCGCGCCCAGCAGCAGCAGCGCCAGCAGCGGCTGCAGCAGCAGCACCGAGCGCGGGAAGTTCGGGATGCGCAGCATCAGCACCGCCACCGCGGTGAACACCGCGCCCAGCAGCACGCCGGTGCCCAGCTGGCGCAGCTCGGACAGGCCGATGAAGGTCCAGACCTGGCGGTCGACGCGGGTGACGACCAGCCCCAGCGCCAGGCCGATCACGCACCAGGGGCTGGCCAGCAGCGCCAGCTGCTCGAATTCGTCCGGGATGTCGAGATTGAAGCGCAGCCAGAACGCGCCCCACCAGGCCAGCAATCCGAGGCCGAGGTCGAGCGCCAGCAGGGTGAGCGCGGTCCTAGAAAACCGCACTCAAGTGTCCTGTCCCACAAATTCCTGCACTCTCGGTGGGATGC
>JAQGMU010000301.1 GCA_028292195.1 Ramlibacter sp.
GTCGACGAGATCCCGCGGACGATCCTTCAGCCGATCGTCATCAGCGACGCATTCCCGCCCGCCGCGGCCGTATTGACGCTGAGCGCCCGCTCCACCACCAGCCGCTCCAGCGGAATCGCCGTGTCGCCCGGCGCCAGCCGCTCGACGCCCACGATGGGCCCCGGCCGCCTTGCCAGTTGCTGGCGCACCACCGCCAGCTGCTCCACGTCGCCGTGGAACAGCACGGCGTCGAAGGCGACGTTGGGCGCGCTCCAGTCGCTGGCCAGCGCCACGCGCGCCTGCACTGCGCCGGGCAGGCGATGCAGCTGGAGCTGCGCGCTGGCGGGCCAGATGGCGCGGCTGCCCACCGACAGCACCGCGGCCAGTTGCACCAGCCGGTCTTCCTCCCGTTCGGCCAGGCACAGCACCGCCTGCCGCGGCACCAGGCTGTAGACGTTGCGCTCGCCGGTCGGGCCGGGCAGCACTTCGGCAGCGCCGCTGCGCGACTGGCTGGCAAAGCGGCGGCATGCGGCCGCCACCGGTGCCGCTGCCTTGTCGGCCCACTTCTGGAAGGAACGCAGCGCCGCCGGCGTCTTGACGTCTTCCTCCGGCGCTGCCAGCACCCGGGCCAGGACGTCGGCCGGCGCCTGCGACAACAGCCGGTACAGGTACAGGGGGCCGCCGGCCTTCGGGCCGGTGCCGGACAGGCCTTCGCCGCCGAAAGGCTGCACGCCGACCACCGCGCCCACCATGTTGCGGTTCACGTAGACGTTGCCGGCATGGGCGGCCGCCAGCACGCGCGCGATGGTTTCGTCGATGCGCGTGTGCAGCCCCAGCGTCAGGCCGTAGCCGGTGCCGTTGATGGCGCCCAGCAGGCCGTCGAGTTCCTCGCGCTGGTAGCGCACGAAGTGCAGCACCGGGCCGAACACCTCGCGCTCCAGCTCCGCGACGCTTTCCAGTTCGACCAGCGTCGGCAGCACGAAGGTCCCCTGCCCCAGGGCCTGCGCGCCGTGGCCGGCGACCTCATGGACGCGGTGGCCCTTGGCCTGCATGGCGTCGAGGTGGGCCTGGATATTGGCGCGCGCCTCGGCGTCGATCACCGGGCCGACGTCCACCGCCAGCCGGTCGGGGTTGCCCACGCGCAGTTCGGCCATCGCGCCCAGGAGCATCTGCAGCACGCGGTCGGCGGCGTCCTCCTGCACGCACAGCACCCGCAGCGCGGAGCAACGCTGGCCGGCGCTGTCGAAGGCCGAATTCAGCACGTCGGCCACGGCCTGTTCGGCCAGCGCCGAGGAGTCGACGATCATCGCGTTCTGGCCGCCCGTCTCGGCCACCAGCGTCACCGGCTTGCCGCGGGCGTTGACTCGCCCGGCCAGCGTGCGCTGCAAGATGCGCGCCACTTCGGTCGAGCCGGTGAACAGCACGCCCTGCACGCGTTCGTCGGCGACCAGCTTCGCGCCCACCACTTCGCCGCGCCCCGGCAGCAGCTGCAGCGCCGCGCGCGGCACGCCGGCGGCCCAGAGCGCGCGCACCGCTTCCGCTGCAATCAACGGGGTCTGCTCCGCCGGCTTGGCCAGCACCGGGTTGCCGGCGGCCAGCGCCGCCGAGACCTGGCCGACGAAGATGGCAAGCGGGAAGTTCCACGGGCTGATGCACACCACCGGGCCCAGCGGAAGATGGCTTGCGTTGTCGAAGTGCTGGCGCACCTGGCCCGCGTAGTAGCGCAGGAAGTCGACCGCTTCGCGCACTTCCGCAATGGCGTTCGGCGCGCTCTTGCCGGCTTCGCGGATCAACAGGCCGATCAAGCGCTGCATGTCGGCTTCGAGCTGGCCGGCTGCCGCTTCGAGCATGCGCGCCCGCTCCGCCGGCGGCACCGCCGCCCACTGGGGCGCGACCTCGCTCGCATGCCGCAATGCCAGGTCGACCTCGTCCAACGTCGCCTCGCGCACCTGGCCGACGACGTCGCCGTGATCGGCCGGGTTGCGCACGGCGACCACGTCGCCCGGCGGCGTGTCCACCGCCAGCAGCGGCGGCGCCGACCAGCCGACGCCCACCGAGGCACGCACCGCTTGCGCCAGCTGCGCGAGCACGTGTTCGTCGGCGAGGTCCAGCCCGCGCGAGTTGACGCGGCCCTCGCCGTACAGTTCGCGCGGCAGCGGGATCAGCGGATGCGGCAGGCCCACGCTGCCTTCCTGCGCCGCCATCCGCTCCACCTGCTCCACCGGGTCGCGCACCAGCTCCGCCAGCGCAATGGTCTGGTCGGCGATGCGGTTCACGAACGAGGTGTTGGCGCCGTTTTCCAGCAGCCGCCGCACCAGGTAGGCCAACAGGGTTTCGTGGGTTCCCACAGGCGCGTAGATGCGGCAGGGCCGGCCCAGCTTGCCGGCGGCCACCGGGCCCACCACCTGCTCGTACAGCGGCTCGCCCATGCCGTGCAGGCACTGGAACTCGTACTGCTGCGGCGTCCAGGTCTCGGGGCCGGCCAACTCATAGATGGCCGCCAGCGTCTGCGCGTTGTGGGTGGCGAACTGCGGGTAGACGGCGTCCGGCGCCGCCAGCAGCTTGCGGGCGCAGGCGATGGAGGCCACGACGGTGTAGGGCTTGCGGGTGTAGACCGGGTAGCCGGCCAGGCCATCGAGCTGCGCGCGCTTGATCTCCGAATCCCAGTAGGCGCCCTTGACCAGCCGGACCATCAGCCGGCGGCCGCTGCGGCGCGCCAGGTCCACCAGGTAGTCCACCACCTGCGGGCAGCGCTTCTGGTAGGCCTGGATCACGAAGCCCAGGCCCATCCAGCCTTGCAGCTCAGTCTCCGCCG
>JAQGMU010000321.1 GCA_028292195.1 Ramlibacter sp.
CCGATGTTGGGGCAGGAGGCTTCCTCGCAGACCGTGTGCAGCTTGTGCTCGCGCAGGATCTGCTTGATCTCGTAGAACCGCGAGGAGGCGCTGCCTGCCTTGACGCGGATCCAGTCCGGCTTCTTCAGGATTTCGCCCGCTTCCACCTTCACCGGAATGCGCGACAGCTTGGCGGCGGCCTTCTGCTTGGCCGTGGCCTGGTAGCTTTCGACGGACTGCGCCTCGCGGACGACGGGGTTCGAGCTCATGGGGTCTTTCTCAGGGGGCGAGCAGCGCCTGGAGCTTGCTGCCGAGGAGGGCGGCGGCTTCGTTCCAGGTGGTGGAGACCCCGATTGTAGAAAGGTCGACCGTTTCCAGCCCGGGATAGCCGCAAGGGTTGATCCGCGAGAAGGGTTCCAGGTCCATGGCGACGTTCAGGGCGACACCGTGGTAAGTGCGGTGGCGGGAGACCTTGATGCCTAGGGCAGCGATCTTGCCGAGGCCTTGGAAGGGATCCCCCTCACCCCCGCCCTTTCCCGCAAGCGGGAGGGGGAGTGAAGCCGCAGAGGGTTGGGGTGAGGGCAGGCGCGCATGCGCCCGGGGATCCTCCAGCCGCACATAGATCCCCGGCGCCCCCGAAACCCGGTGCCCCGTCACCCCGAACTCCCACAGCGTGCGCACCACCGCCTCTTCCACCCGGTACACGTACTCCTTGACGAAATACCCGGCGCGTTTCAAGTCGACCAGCGGATAGGCGACCACTTGGCCCGGCCCGTGGTACGTGACCTGGCCGCCGCGGTTGGTCGGAACTACGGGGATATCCCCCGGCGCCAGCAGGTGGTCGGCCTTGCCCGCCAAGCCCTGCGTGAAGACCGGGGGGTGCTCGCACAGCCACAGTTCGTCCGGCGTGTGGTCGCCGCGGCCTTCGGTGAAAGCCTGCATGGCCTGGTACGTGGGCAGGTACTCCACCCGCCCCAGCACCTTGACCTGCATGGCTAGAGGACGACCTTGACCATCGGGTGCGCGGTCAGCGCCCGGTACAGGTCGTCCAGCTGCTCGCGGCTGGTGGCGGTCACCGTGATGGTGACGCCCAGGTAGTTGCCCTTGCTGCTGTCGCGCAGCTCCACGGTCGTGGCGTCGAAGCTGGGGTCGAACTCCAGGGCGATCCTGGTGACGGCGTGGACAAAACCGTCGACCTTCGCGCCCATCACCTTGATGGGGAAGCGCGAGGGGTATTCGATCAGCGATTCCTTGCGGGGATCGGCTGGCGGGGTGGGCGGATGGATGGAGGCGGTCATTTACGTGGAGTGTTTGGCCTGCTGATAACCAGCAAACAGCTTTTCGTAAATGGGGCCGGGCCGGCCATTTCCAACCGGCTTGCCGTCCAGCTGGGTGCAGGGCAGGACTTCCTTGGTGGCTGACGACAGGATGATCTCGTCGGCGGCCAGCACCTCGGCACGCGATACCCGCCGCAGTTCGAACGGGATGCCCTCGCGCCGGCACAAGCCTTCCAGCAGGCTGTAGCGGATGCCTTCCAGCACCAGGTTGTCCTTGGGCGGGCCCAGCACCCTGCCGTTTTTCACCACCCAGACGTTGGAGGAGGCCGCCTCGCTCAGGAAGCCGTCGCGGAACATGATGGTCTCGTTGCAGCCGACGTCGGCGCTCATCTGGCGCGACAGCACGGCGCCGGCCAGGCTGGTGCTTTTGATGTTGGCCTTCTTCCAGCGGAAGTCGTCGGCCGTCACGCAGGCCACGCCCTTGGCGCGCTCCTCGGGCGGGTAGATGTAGAGCCGGTTGACCATGGCGAACACGGTCGGCTGCAGGTCCGGCGGCATCACGTGGTCGCGCATGGCCACCCCGCGCGTCACCTGCAGGTAGACCAGCTGGTTGGTCTGCGCCGGCTGCTTGCCGACGTGGGCGGCATAGGCGGTGATCAACTGGTCGACCACCTTGCGCCAGCCGGCGCGGTCCATGGGATTCGTGATGCGCATCTCGCCGAGGCTGCGATCGAGCCGGGCCATGTGGTCCTCGAAGCGAAAGGGCTGGCCGTCGTACACCGGCACGACCTCGTAGACGCCGTCGCCGAAGATGAAGCCGCGGTCGAGCACGCTGACCTTGGCGTCGCGGATATTGCTCAGCTCGCCGTTGAGCCAGCAGGGAAGGGCGGGGATGGGTTCGCTCATGACCTCATTGTCTCCGGTTCAACGCCACAAGAGGACGGCCGCGATCGCCACCCACCCCAGCCCCAGGTTGAACTTCACCAGCAGCGCGATCTGGTTCATGCGCTTGCCGCCCGCGGGCCAGTCCTGCGCCGCCGCCGCCTGCTTCAGGCGCCGCCACGGGCCGAAGAAGATGTGCCCGAACACCAGCATCATCACGATGCCGAGGCCGGCCATCGCGTGCCAGCCGGGCGGCGTGGCGCCGCCGGGCGCCTGCTGCAGCATGACCACGCCGGTGGCCAGCAGCAGCACGATGCTGACCGCCACCACCACGAAGAAGCGGCGCAGCACCTCCACCACCAGCGGCAGCCGGGTCGGCGGCGGCAGCTGGCCCAGCGACGGCCGCAGCGCCAGCACCATGAAAGCCATGCCGCCCATCCAGAAGATGGCGCCGGCAATGTGGAGAAACAGGAACAGGTTGCGCATGGAAATCCCTCGTTGCTGGCCGCGATTGTGGGGGCGGCGCGCGGCGCGCGTGTCAAGCCTCTCCGTGCCGTGTTGGGGGGCTTCCAGAGCAGGCTGGGTTTCTACTTATAATGGGAGGCTTTCCAAAATTTTCAGGGCAGACAGTGGCGGGCAATGACAACTAAAAGAATCGCGCCGCTGCCTGAAGAATCGGAGGAAGCCTCCCCCGTCCAGACGTTGACCGCCGAACAGGCGCGACGCGTGCGCGAGCAGAACCCCCCGGTATCACCGTGGTGGGTGGTGGCGGGGCAGGTGGTGGTGGGGTTCGTGGCGGCGCTGGCTGCCTGGGCCCTGACCGGAAAGCAAAACGTAGGTTGGTCGGTTGCGTACGGTGCATTGGCTGTGGTGATTCCCGCGGCGGTGTTCGCGCGGGGCCTGACCGGAAAGTTTTCATCGCTCAACGCAGGGTCGGCAGCCGTCGGTTTCCTGCTGTGGGAGATGGTGAAGATCGCCTTGACCCTCGCCATGATGGCGATGGCGAACAGGTTGGTGGCGGGACTGAGCTGGCCAGCATTGCTGATCGGCCTGGTGCTCGCGATGAAGGTTTACTGGGTTGCCCTGGCGTTCGCGCCGCGGCCCAAGACAAAATCGAGCTGAAAGAAACATGGCTGCTGAAAACATGGCCGCGGAGCACGGTCCGACCGCCGGCGAGTACATCGTTCACCACCTGTCTTTTTGGCAGAACAAGACGCCGGCGAACGTCGTCGACTTCAGCGTCTTCAACTGGGACTCGCTGTTCTGGGCGACGCTGATCGGCGTGGTCGGCTGCTTCTTCCTGTGGAAGGCCGCGCGCAAGGCGACCTCCGGCGCGCCCGGGCGCTTCCAGGCCGCGGTGGAGATCCTGGTGGAGATGGTCGACTCCCAGGCCAAGGGCATCGTCCACAACGCCAAGAGCCGCAAGCTCGTCGCCCCGCTGGCCCTGACCGTGTTCGTCTGGATCTTCCTGATGAACGCCATGGACCTGCTGCCGGTCGACCTGATTCCCTGGCTCTGGCAGCTGGCGTACGGCGCCGCCGGCCACGACCCGCACCACGCCTACATGCGCAGCGTGCCGACCGCCGACCTTTCCATCACCATGGGCCTGTCGCTGTCGGTGCTGCTGGTCTGCCTGATCTACAACGTGAAGATCAAGGGCTTCGGCGGCTGGCTGCACGAGCTGGTGGCGGCGCCCTTCGGCGCCCACCCGCTGCTCTGGCCGTTCAACTTCATCTTCCAGATCATCGAGTTCATCGCCAAGACCGTCTCGCACGGCATGCGACTGTTCGGCAACATGTACGCCGGCGAACTGATCTTCCTGCTGATCGCCTTGATGGGCGGCGCCTTCTCGCTGTCCGCCACCGGCATCAGCCTGGCCATCGGCCACCTCATCGCGGGCACGGCCTGGGCGATCTTCCACATCCTGATCATCACCCTGCAGGCCTTCGTGTTCATGATGCTGACGCTCGTGTACGTCGGCCAGGCGCACGACACGCACTGAGCCGGTCGCTTTCCCTTTCCCTTTCTTTTACGTCAACCACCAAAGTCCCCTAGGAGCAATCATGGAAGTTATCAGCTTTGTCGCCCTGGCCTCCGGCCTGATCATCGGCCTGGGTGCCATCGGCGCCTGCATCGGCATCGGCATCATGGGCAGCAAGTACCTCGAATCGGCTGCCCGCCAGCCCGAGCTGATGAACGAACTGCAGACCAAGATGTTCCTGCTGGCCGGCCTGATCGACGCCGCCTTCATCATCGGCACCGGTATTGCGCTGTGGTTCGCCACCGCCAACCCGTTCCTGGCCCAGATCGCCAACCTGCCGAAGTAAGAAGTCCATCCTTTCGCCAACCCATTCCCTGGAACGCCTAGGCGCCCGGGGGCAAGGATGAAAAAGTGAGCATCACTGGCACCCTCATCATTCAGGTGATCGTGTTCCTGATCCTGGTCGGGTTCACGATGAAGTTCGTCTGGCCGCCGATCACGGCCGCGCTCGACGAGCGCGCCCGCAAGATCGCCGACGGCCTCGCCGCCGCCGACAAGGCCAAGGCCGAACTGGCCGCCGCCGACAAGCGCGTGGAGCAGGAACTGTCCCAGGCGCGCAACCAGACGGCCACGCTGCTGGCGGACGCCGAGCGCCGGGCCCAGGCGATCGTCGAGGAAGCCAAGTCTCGCGCCACGGAAGAAGGCGCGAAGATCGTCGCAGCCGCGCGCGTCGAGGCCGAACAGCAGTCCGTGAAAGCCCGCGAAGCCCTGCGCGAGCAGGTTGCCGCGCTGGCCGTCAAGGGCGCCGAGCAGATCCTCCGCAAGGAAGTGAATCCCGCCGTCCACGCCGAGCTGCTCAGCCGCCTGGCGACCGAGCTGTAAGGAAGCGGACCATGGCCGAACTCGCCACCATCGCCCGCCCGTACGCCGAGGCGCTGTTCGACGCGTCGAAGAACGACCTGGACGGCTCCCTGCAATGGCTGGATGCGCTCGCCGCCGTGGCGGGCAACCCCCAGCTGCGGCAGTACGCCGGCAACCCCAAGGTCAGCGACAAGCAGGTGTACGACCTCGTCACCGAGGTCGCCCGCCTGCAGCTGCCGCCGGCGGGCCAGAACTTCCTGCGCACGGTCATAGCGAACGGCCGCCTGGCCGCGCTGCCGGAAATCGCGCAGCAGTTCCGTGCCATGAAGAACGCCCAGGGCGGCTCATCCGATGCCGTGGTCCACAGCGCCTTCCCGATCGCGCCCGACGCGCTGGGCCGGGTGGCGCAGGCCCTCGAGAAGCGGTTTGGCCGTAAGCTCAATCTCACCGTGCAGGAAGACCCGTCCCTCATTGGCGGCATCCGCGTGGTGGTGGGCGACGAAGTGCTGGACACCTCGGTCAAGGCCCGTCTCGAACAAATGAAAGTCGCGCTGACGGCTTGATGCCGCCAGCTAACCAGGACACGCGTCATGCAGCTCAATCCCGCTGAAATTTCCGAACTGATCAAGAGCCGGATCGAAGGCCTGGCCGCCAGCGCCGACATCCGCAACCAGGGCACCGTGCTGTCCGTGACCGACGGCATCGTCCGCGTCCACGGCCTGTCCGAAGCCATGGCCGGCGAAA
>JAQGMU010000575.1 GCA_028292195.1 Ramlibacter sp.
CGCTCAACCCCGCGCCCCTGCCCATGCTCAAGGTGGACGAGCCGACGCTCACGATGAACTTCTGTGTCAACACGAGCCCGCTGGCCGGCCGCGAAGGCAAGTACGTCACCAGCCGCCAGATCTGGGACCGCCTGCAGCGGGAACTGCAGTCCAACGTGGCCCTGCGCGTCAGCGAAACCGACGAGGAAGGCGTGTTCGAAGTGATGGGCCGGGGCGAACTGCACCTGACCATCCTGGTGGAGAACATGCGCCGCGAAGGCTATGAGCTGGCGGTGTCCAAGCCGCGCGTCGTGTTCAAGAACGTCGGCGGGGAGCGCCACGAGCCGATCGAGCTGGTCACCGTCGACATCGAGGAGCAGCACCAGGGCGGCGTGATGCAGGCGTTGGGCGAGCGCAAGGGCGAGCTGGTCAACATGGAGCCGGACGGCCGTGGCCGCGTGCGCCTGGAGTACCGGATCCCGGCGCGGGGCCTGATCGGCTTCTCCAACGAATTCATGAACCTGACCCGCGGCTCGGGCCTGATCGCCAACATCTTCGACGGCTACGAGCCGTACAAGGGCGAGATCGCCAGCCGCAAGAACGGCGTGCTGATCTCCATGGACGCCGGCGAGATCTTCACCTACGCGCTGGGCAAGCTGGACGACCGCGGCCGCATGTTCGTGAAGGCCAACGACCCGGTGTACGAGGGCATGATCGTCGGCATCCACAACCGCGACAACGACCTGGTCGTGAACGCCACCCGGACCAAGCAGCTGACCAACTTCCGCGTCTCCGGCAAGGAAGACGCGATCAAGGTCACGCCGCCGATCGACCTGACGCTGGAATACGGCGTCGAGTTCATCGAGGACGACGAGCTGGTCGAGATCACGCCCAAGTCGATTCGCCTGCGCAAGCGTTACCTCAAGGAACACGAGCGCAAGCGCTCTCTGCGGGAAGCCGCATAAGATGACGGCGGGCCCTGGCCCGCCGTTTTTCTTAGTGGACGACAACAAGAATGAAACTGACCCACACCAAGGCAGTCTTCCTGATGGTTGCGGTGACGCTGATGTGGTCCATCGCCGGCGTCATCACGCGCCAGCTCGAACATGCGCGCAGCTTCGAGGTGACCTTCTGGCGCAGTTTCTTCACCGTGTTGTCGCTGCTGGTGATCCTGCCGTTCTTCCAGGGCCGCGCGGTGTTCGCCAGGATCCGCCATGGCCGCTGGCCGCTGTGGCTGTCGGGGCTGTGCTGGAGCGTCATGTTCACCGCCTTCATGGTGGCGCTGACGCTCACCAGCGTGGCCAACGTGCTGGTGACCATGGCGCTCGGCCCGTTCCTGACTGCGCTGCTGGCCCGCATCTTCATCGGCCACCGCATTCCGCTGCGCACCTGGGGCGCCATCGCGCTGGCCGGCGCCGGCATCGCCTGGATGTACGGCGCGCAGATGAACTCCGGGCAGCTCGCCGGCACGCTGGTGGCGCTGTGCGTGCCGCTGGCCAGCGGCGTGAACTGGACGGTCACGCAGCGCGCGCATGCGCAGGGGCAGGACATCGACCTGGTGCCCGCGGTGCTGGTCGGCGCCGCCATTTCCTCGCTGGTCACCTTGCCGCTGGCGATGCCCTTGCAGGCCTCGGCCCACGACATCGGGCTGCTGGCCTTGCTCGGGCTGGTGCAGCTGGCGATTCCCTGTGCGCTGGCGGTGGTCTGCGCGCGGGTGCTCAAGGCGCCGGAGATCGCGCTGCTGGCCTTGCTGGAAATCATCTTCGGCATCGTGCTGGCCTGGGTGGGCGCGGACGAAGTCCCCAGCCAGACGGTGCTGGCGGGCGGGGCGCTGGTGCTCGGCGCCCTGGTGGTCAATGAACTGGTGGGATGGAAGCAGCGGGCATGAACGACGTCCTGACCGAAATTCGCGGCAGTGCCGGCTTGATCACGCTGAACCGGCCGAAGGCGCTGAACGCGCTGTCGCTGGAGATGATTCGTGCGCTGACGGCGGCGCTGCTGCAATGGCGCGACGACCCGCGGGTGGAGCGCGTGGCGGTGCGCGGCATGGGCAGGGACGGCCCCTTCGGCACCTTCTGCGCCGGCGGCGACATCCGCTTCTTCCACCAGGCCGTGCTGGCCGGCGACCCGCGGCTGGAAGATTTCTTCACCGAGGAATACACCCTCAACCACCTGATCCACGCCTACCCGAAGCCCTATGTCGTCTTCCTGGACGGCATCGTGATGGGCGGCGGCATGGGAATCTCGGCCCACGGCGGCGACCGCAGCCTGCGCATCGTGACCGAGCGCACGAAGATGGCGATGCCCGAGACCAACATCGGCCTGTTCCCGGACGTCGGTGGCGGCTGGTTCCTGGCCCGCTGCCCCGGGCGCATCGGCGAATACCTGGCGCTCACCGGCAACTCGATCACGGGCGCCGACGCACTGGCGGCAGGCCTGGCCGACGCCGCCGTCCCCGTGGCCGAACTGCAGTCGCTGTGGGACAGCCTGGCCGATGGCGAGGCCTTCGCACCGCTGCGCGAGCGCCTGCGCGCGGCCGCTGCTCCGGGGGGCAGCGAGCTGGCGGCGCGGCGGCCCGACATCGACCGCCTGTTCGGCGCGCCGACGGTGGCCGCGCTCCTCGATGGCCTCGCAGCCGACGGCACGCCCTGGGCGACCCAGACGGCGGAGCTGCTGCGCAAGCGCTCGCCGCTGATGCTGCACGTGACCCTGGAGCACGTGCGCCGCGCGCGCCACATGACGCTGGCCAACGACCTGCGGATGGAGCGCGACATGGTGCGGCACTGCTTCCAGTTGCGGCCCGGCGCCGCTGGCGAGACCTTCGAGGGCATACGCGCGCTGGCGGTCGACAAGGACCAGGCGCCGCGCTGGAACCCGGCGCGCATCGAGGACGTGACGCCGGAGATGGTGCAGGCGTTCTTCGCCAGCCCGTGGCCGGCGCATGCGCATCCGCTGCGCGGGTTGGGTTGATCGCTGGGGTGCGCGCACCCCAGCCTACACGGGGCTGGGCCGCCCGTAGGCTGGGGTCAACGACCCCAGCGCTGCCGCCGCACTACAACTGCCTGTACACCGCTTCCGCCAGCACCAGCAGCCGCGCCCGCGGCGTCTTGCCCGTCAGCGCATAGCCGAAGCCCTGGTCGACCCAGTAGAAGCTCGCCACCGCCCCTTCGCTGGTATAGCGGAACGCCGTCTCGCCCGCCGGCACGCCGGCCTTGGCATCGAGCGCGCCGACATAGAGCGTGATCCGCTCGCCGCTCGCGCTCTGGAACATGAACTGCGCCCGCGCGCCGTCGCCGCCGGGCAGCAAGCGGCCGCCGACCAGCTCGTAGCCCTGTTCGGTGAGGTTGGGCACCTTCAGCGGCCGGTTCAGGCGCTTGGACAGCCACTGCACCAGGTGCTGCTGCTGCGCCGCCTCCACTTCCACCGGATGCCGCACCTCGGGGCTGTAGACCGCATAGGCCACCTGCGCCTGCCGCGCGAACTCGTTGGCGCCGCGCGTGCGGGCGACGCCGAAGGCGCTCTCCTGCCAGGCCCGCCATTGCATGTTTCCGCCCCAGCCCAGCCCGAACGCCAGCAGCAGCGCCGCCGCCATGCCGCCCCAGCGCTGCCACTGGCCAAAGCGGCTGCTGCGGTGCTGCAGGCGCTGCGCGGCCTGCAGCAGCGACGGCGGCACGGATTCATCGGCCAGGACCTCGTGGTGCAGGGCCTGCAGGGCTGCCTGCTGCTCCTGCCAGGCCCGCACGGTGCGAGCCGCTTCCGGGTCGGAGTCGAGCCGCGCCTGCACCACGGCACGCGCGGCCGGCGCCAGCCGGCCGTCGACGTAGGCGTGCAGCGTGGCTTCGTCCTGGAGCGGGTCGGCGTCTTCCTTCATGGCCTTTCCAGTTTCATTTCAGCCGCCGCAGCGGCATCGCAGCCGGCGCCGCCGGGCGCGCCCCTTCCATCAATTCACGCAGGCGGCTGCGGGCGCGCGACAGCCGCGACATCACGGTGCCCACCGGCACCCCGGTGATGCGGGCCACCTCCTCGTAGCCCAGGTCCTGCAGGCTCACCAGCAGCAGCACTTCGCGCTGGTCTTCGGGCAGCCGCAGCAGGCAGCGCTGCAGGTCCAGGGCCTGCTCGGTGCCGGCGGGTGGCGCCACCAGTTCGTTCGCCACCTCGTCGACATCGACCCGCTGCCCCGCCTGCCGCAGGGCGCGCCGCGCGCCGTCGACGAACAGGTTGTGCATCAGCGTGAACAGCCAGGCCCGCAGGTCGCTGCCCGCCGCCCAGAGCTGCCAGCGCGCGCAGGCGCGCTCCAGCGTGTCCTGCACCAGGTCGTCGGCGGCCCACGCGTCGCCGGTCAGCGCGCGGGCATAGCGGCGCAGGTCGGGGATGTGCCCGACCAGGCGATTGGGTGTTTCGGCGCCGGCCATCGCGCAAGGCTAGCCGAAGCCGCGCGGCTCAGGGCCGGGCCAGGCGCCAGGCGTTGTTGAAGCCGTCGCCGGTGCGGTCGCCGGCCTTCGTGTCCTTGGTCCAGTAGTAGACCGGCTTGCCGCGGAAGGCCCATTGCCGGCTGCCGTCGTCGCGCGTGACGATGGTCCATTCGCCGGAAGCGTTGTCGGTGGCGCTCGCCATCAGCGGCGGCCAGTTGGTGGCGCAGGGACCATTGCACACCGACTTGCCGGCGCCCATGGTGTCGCGGTCGAACACGTAGAGCGTCATGCCGTTCGGGCCGACCCAGACGCCGTCGGCCATCGTGGCCGGCGCCTTCTGCATCATCATCGAGCCGCAGGCAGCCAGCACCGCCGACACGGCCACGGTGGCGGCGAAGCGGGCAAGGGACAGTTTCTTCATGGCGTTCTCCAGGGGCGGCGAAAAGGCTCGCTACCTGCATGAACGCCGGGCGAGGCTCGTTTATTCCGCCCCCGGCACATTTATTTGTGCCGCTCCTTCATCGCGCGCTCGACCTCGCGCTTGCCTTCACGGTCCTTGATGGTGGAGCGCTTGTCGTGTTCGGCCTTGCCCTTGGCCAGCGCGACCTCCGCCTTCGCCCGGCCGCCCTTCCAGTAAAGTTGGAGGGCGACCAACGTGTAGCCCTTCTGCTCCACCTTGCCGACCAGCCGCTTGATCTCCTCCTTCTTCATCAGCAGCTTCTTGGTGCGCATGGCATCCGGCCGCACGTGGGTGGACGCGGTCTGAAGGGCGTTGATCTGGCAGCCGATGAGGAACAATTCGCCGTCTCGGATGACGACGTAGCCGTCGGTGAGCTGGACCTTGCCTTCGCGCAGGGCCTTGACCTCCCAGCCCTCGAGCACGATCCCCGCCTCGTACCGCTCCTCGAAGAAGTAGTGGTAGGCGGCCTTCTTGTTGTCGGCGATTCGGCTGGCGTTATCTTTCTTTTGGGTCATGGGGGCTTGAACTCCAAAAAATCGCGGGGGATTGTCTGGAGTCGTTCAATCAGTCTGGAGAGGTGCGGCCTTCACTGCCATTCGCCATGGGAATTTTGAGTGAATGCCTGACAGGTGAGGGCGGGCCGCGCTCTCTACAATGCCGCCGGGCCCCGCATTCTCCATGAAAAACGTTCACAAATCCGTCCTCATCTGGTACAGCCCGGAGGAGATGTTCGCGCTCGTGACGGACGTGGCGAA
>JAQGMU010000329.1 GCA_028292195.1 Ramlibacter sp.
CGGCGAGAACTCGAGATCGAAGTCGGCCGGCGCGCGATCGATCGCCTCGAGGAACGGCTTCCACACGGCCTGCGCCTGGCCGCGGTCGAGGCCCTGGAACACCATCGACACCTTGAGCACGGTGTCGGGCCGGAAGCGGATCTGCTCGCCCCAGCTCGGGTTCATCAGGCTCGTGCGATAGAAGTCGACGACGAGCCCGATCAGGCGGCGGTACGCCGCGTCCGACGATGCCTTGATCGTGAGATTGACGGCGCCGAAATCCTCGGGCAACGGATGCACGCGCAAGGTCAGTCGCGTGACGACGCCGAGGCTGCCGCCACCGCCGCCCTTCAGGCCCCAGAACAGCTCGGGGTTGGTGCAGGCATTGGCGATCCGCACCGCACCGTCGGCGGTCACGACCTCGGCCTCGAGCAGGCTTCCGGCCGCGGTGCCGTAGCGCTTCGAGAAGCTGCCGAACCCGCCGCTCTGCACCAGGCCGGCGACGCCCACCGTCATGCAGCCGCCGCCCTGCACGTAACCGCCGGCTTTCGTCGTGACCGCGTCGTAGACGTGCGACCAGAGCGCGCCTGCGCCGACCGAGACCGCGCGCACCGGCGCGGCCGCGCAGCCCGCCGGAACGAAGGCATCGTGGAGCGCGATCGCGTTCATCCTGCGCGTCCACAGGAGCAGCGAATCGGGCGCGTTCGACGTGCCCTGGTAGCTGTGGCCGCCTCCCTTCACCGCCAAGCGCAGGTCGTGCGTGCGCGCGAAATTCACCGCCGCCGCCACGTCGGCCGTGTTGCGCGCGGCCACGGCGTAGACGCTGGGCGCCGACGTCCAGGCATCGACCCAGCCGAAGGTCTGCGTCAGCGCGGGATCGTCGCCGAGGTAGTAAGGGTTCTTTGCGGACTTGAAGAGCTGGGCGCAGGCGGCGCTGGCCGGGGCGGCAACGCAGGCGGCCCAGGGTGAGCGGAGCGGCAGCAGCGCGCCGTGCAGCTCGGCTCCGAACTGCTGCCACGCCGCGGCCGACGGCCAGGCGGGGTCCCCGGGGCGCACCCGCGAACGGGCGGCCGGGGCCGCTGGCGCTGCGGCGGCCAGCGCGGGAGAGAGGAACGGGACTGCCGCGGAGAGTTGCAGCAGCCGCCTTCGGTTGGGGCGGGCGGGTTGGTTCATGCCGACCCGCATGATGCGTCAACTTCCGCGGCCTGCGCGGAGGTCGACGGCGGCCTCCCGGTCAGGACGCGGCCGGCCGCATCCCGTCGACGTGCACATCGACCCGGCGATCGGGTTGCAGGCAGGCGATCAGGGACGGCGTCGGCGCCGTGCCCTTGCAATCCGCCGCCGCCGTCACGGGCTGGCTTTCGCCGGCGCCGCTGCTGGCCAGCCGGCTGGCAGGCAGTCCCGTGCTTGCCAGGTAGGCGGCGACTGCATCGGCACGCCGGCGCGACAAGCGGTCGTTGTAGTCGGAAGCGCCCAGGCGGTCGGTGTGCCCCACGACCTTGACGCTGTCGTACTGCACGCTGCGCATGTCGTTCGCGAAGGCATCCAGCGCACGCATGCCTTCCGGGCGCAGCGTGGACTGGTCGAAGCCGAACAGGGCGTCCGCGGCAAAGTGCACGGTGACCGGTGCGGGCAGCGGCCTGGGCGCCGGCGGCGGCGGGACCGCCACCATCGGCGCGGCCTGCGGCGGGGGGGCGGGCGCCGCCACGGCCACTAACGCGGGCGCAGGAGCCATGGCGCGCGGCGCCGGGGGTGCCCCGCCGAAGCGGTACACCAGGCCCACGCTCAGCAGGTCGACGTGGCCCCGGTTGCCGACGCTGTCGCGCACGCGGAAGCGTTCCGCTTCGGCCCGCATTTCCCAGGCGTCGGTGAAGCGCCAGGCGACCCCGGCGCCGAACTTGAGGTCCGCATGGCGCTCGTTCGTGCCGGTGGAGGCGTACGGCATGCGCACTGCGCCGGTGGACGAGAACGTGCCGCGGGCGCGGGCGTAGGCGACGCCCACCGTCCCGAGCAGCGAGAAACGGTCCGTGACGGGCAGCGAGCCCACCAGGTCGAGGTTCACGCCCTGCAGGCGGACATCGCCGGTCAGCGTCCCCGGCGGGGACGTGGTGGCCGTGTAGCCCATCGTGCCCAGGTCGAACCAGCCGCCCTGCATGCCGAAGTACGGGTTGAGCTGGTAGCCGCCATACAGCTTGTAGCCGGTGTCGCGGTCGCGGTCGTCGATGCCGGTGGTCGACAGCCCTTGTGTGGCCAAGCCGTTGGTGATGCGCTCGTTGTCGATGGTGGCGGCCGAGCGGCCGACGCTCGCGCCCCCGTACCAGCCGGCCTGCTGGCCGTAGCTCGCCGGCCCGGCCAGGGCGGCTGCGGCGATGCAGCCGAGCGTCGCCGCGGTTCTTGAAAAGGTGGTCATGATTCTTCTTCTTTCAAAGAGGGAAGGAGGCCCATTCAGGGTGCCGGCACGTTGATCACGGTGTTGACCACCGTGACTGACGGGCCAAGCGACAACAGCCGCCCGTCCACCGTGGTGATGCCGAGGGCACCGGCCGTCGAAACATTGATGCTCGCCTGCGACACGATGGTGCCCACGAAGGTCCCGCCGCCGCCGGCGTTGATCGTGGCGGCCGTGCCCACCTGCCAGAACACGTTCTTGGCCTGGGCGCCATTGGTCAGGATCACGCTGCTCGGGAACGCCGCGCCCGGGCCGCCCACGGTGAGCGAGCTCGCCATCTGGAAGACCCAGGTGGCGTTGGCGTTGCCGCCGCCGTCCAGCGTCAGGTTGCCGCCCTGGATGCGGAAGGTGCCGGCGGCCGCGGTGTAGGTGCCGGGAGCCAGGGTCAGGTTGGCGAGGTTGCCGATGCCGGGGTCCGCACCCGGGGGCAAGGCGACCAGCTGGCCGTAGAGGACCAGTGCGGCGGCGCGGGCCGCCGTCGCCGCGGCAAAGGTCACGGCCGTGCCTTCGCTCGGGCAGGCCACCGTGGGCGGCGGCGGTGCCGTGTAGATCAGGCCGTTGACGGTGCCGACGTTCAGCGGGGTCTCGGTGTAGATGCAGCCCGGGCCGGCGTCGTGGAAGCCGGTGACCGTGGTGGACACGGCGGTGGTGCCGATGTCGCCGCTGACCATGGTCAGGATGCCCTGGTTGGTCATGCCGGCGGAGCCGCCGAAGACGCCGAAGGTGGAGGCCGCGCCCAACGGGAACGGGCCCGCCACGGCGCAGTTGACGACCGTGAAGCTCCAGGTGAAGTCGCTGGCCAGGGTGTTGCCCGGAACGGCGAGGTCCTTCACGCCGGCCGCACCGCCGCGCACGCGTGCCGAGTAGGCGCCGACAACCAGCGGGGCCAGCGGGGTGAAGGTGGCGATGCGTCCGGTAGCGGGATCCAGCACCACGGAGGCCGGCACCACGTTCGCGCCACCTGGCCCGGTGACGATGAAGTTGGCCGCGTTGATGGTGGCCGGGTCCATCCGCAGGCCGGACGGCACTGCGAAGCTCGCATTGATGGAGGCATTCAGGCAGACGTTGTTCGCGCCCGCAGCCGGGTTGGTGCTGGCGACGGAAACGGCGGCCGCCGGCGCGGCGGCGCCGGTGGTGAAGGTCCACACGTAGTTGCTGGCGGCCGGCAAGGCGGCCTGGTTGCCCGCCAGCGCGTTGCCTGCCAGGTCGGTGGCCGCGGTGGTGATGGTGGCGGTGTAGGTGTTGCCTGCGATCAGCGGCGCGGCCGGCGTGAAGATGGCGGTGCGGTTGCCGACGACGTAAGTCACCGAGCCTGCCGGTGCGCTGCAGGGAGCGGCGCAGGAAAGCGTGAAGCTGGCCGTGGAGATGGTGGCTGGCGCCATGTCCTCGGTGAACGTGGCCGTGACCGCGGTGTTGGCGGGCACGCCTGCGGTCGGTCCGGGAGAGGTGGTTGCCGGCACCGTCAGCGTGACGCGCGGGCGGGTGTTGTCCGACGAGGCGCCGGTGGTGAAGCTCCACACGTAGGGCGCGGCCATGGCCAGGTTGGTGACGCTGCTGCGCGCCCCGGTGATGGTGGCCGTGTAGAGGGTCAGGGGGGTGAGCTGGCCACCCGCCGGCAGCGCGAAGATGGCGATGCGGCTGGAAGGATCCAGGCTGACGGTGCCCACCGGGCTCGTGCAAGGCGCGGCGCAGGTCACCACGAAGCTGGCACCCGCGCCCAGCGGGGCCATCCGCTCGCTGAAGTCGGCGCTGACCAGGGCAAGGTTGGTCGCCACGCCGGTGGCGCCATTGAGCGGCGCGACCGCGGTGACGGTCGGCGGCACTGCCCCGTCGAAGCCCAGGATGGGATCGCGGCCTCCGCCTCCACCGCCGCAACCCGCGATGCCTGCCGCTACCAGCAGCAGTGCAGCCAGCCACGGCCTTGCGCCGTCGAATGTTTTCTTCATGTTTGTCCTCGGTAACCGGCGGGAGCATGCGCAAGCTCGGGCGCGGCGTCTGTACGGTGGGATACACAGGCTCCCTTGTGTGTCCTGCCGCGCAGACAGCGGACGCCGACAGGTCCAGGCTTTCCGCATGAAGGACCCGTTCGTCAGCCGCCCCGTCGAGGCCGCCCCCGCCAATCGCCTGCTCATCGCTTTGCCCGCCAGCGAGCGCAGGCGCGTGCTTGCGGCCGCCGAACCGGCAGAGCTTGCGCTGGGCCAGGTGCTGATGAAGCCAGGCGAGCGCGTGACGCACGCCTGGTTCCCGGTCGATGCAGTGATTTCCCTGGGCATCGCTTCCGCCCCGCACCAGGAGTGCCTCGAAGTGGCCCTGGTCGGTCGGGAGGGCGTGATCGGCCTGCCGCTGTTGCTGGGAGCCGGTGTTTCCGGGCTGCAAGCCACGGTCGTGAAAGCAGGCAGGGCCATCGGCATTTCGGCGGCCGACCTGCGGGTGCAACTGCTGGGAAGTCCGGCGCTGCAGCGGCAGACCCAGCGCTATGTGCTCGTCATGATGGCCGTGCTGGCCCAGGCGTCGCTGTGCACGCGGCACCACCAGGTGGAGCAGCGGCTGGCGCGCTGGCTGCTGATGACGCACGACCGGGTGCAGGAGGCGGGCTTCCACGCGACGCACGAATTCCTCGCCGCCACCCTGGGCGTGCGCAGGGCGGGCATCACGCGGGCGGCGGCCAACCTCCAGCGGCGGCAGCTGATCTCCTATCGGCGCGGCGAGATGTCCGTGCTCGACCGCCCCGGCCTCCAGGCTGCCGCCTGCAGCTGCTACGCGGCCGATTGCGCCTCCTACACGACGCTGATGCACGCGCGCCGGCCGTGAGTACGTTTGGGCTATGTGCGGGTCCGCACAGAACGCGGCCTATACTGGGCCCTGGGATGCCCGCCGGAAAATCTTCCGGTCCGCGGCATCGCGGATTGGAGTGCCCTTGTCGGCTATCGATGCGCGGGGCAACGCCCTGCTTGCTGCGCTGCCGCACGAATGCTGGGAGCGCTGGGTGCCCCGCCTGGAGACGGTGGAGCTTGCGCTCGGCCAGGTGCTGTACGAATCCGGCTCGCGGATGAACCACCTGTATTTCCCGACCACGGCCATCGTCTCGCTGCTGTACCTGATGAAGGACGGCGCGTCCGCGGAAATCGCGGTGGTCGGAAGCGAGGGCGTGGTCGGCGTGTCGCTGTTCATGGGCGGTGAATCGACCACCAGCCGGGCGGTGGTGCAAACCGCCGGCAAGGGATTCCGGCTGCCCAGCCCCTTCCTGATGGACGAATTCAACCAGGGCGGGCCTGTCCTGCACCTGTTGCTGCGCTACACCCAGGCGCTGATCACGCAGATGGCGCAGACCTCCGTATGCAACCGGCACCACTCGCTCGACCAGCAGTTGTGCCGGTGGCTGCTGCTCAGCCTGGACCGGCTGCACACGAATGAACTGGTGATCACGCAGGAGCTCATCGCCAACATGCTGGGCGTGCGCCGCGAAGGCGTGACCGAAGCGGCGGGCAACCTGCAGCAGGCCGGCCTGATCAGCTACCGCCGCGGCCACATCACCGTGCTGGACCGCGTCGGGCTGGAAAAGCGGTCCTGCGAGTGCTATCGCGTGGTGCGGACGGAGTACGAGCGGCTGCTGCCCGACCGGGTCGCCCTGTAGCCTGGCCCCGCGTACGCTGGCGCACAGACAGCGGCCTCTTGCCCGCCTACCGTGCGGGGATCAAGAGGTTCCCATGAAAAAGATCACTGCCTTCCTGTTCGCCACGACGGCGCTCGCGTTCGCCGGCCAGGCCGCCGCGCAACTCACGCTTTACGAGCGCGAGGACTTCCAGGGCCGCTCGTTCACCGCCCAGCGCCGGGTCGCCGAGGCCGAGCGCGCCGGCTTCAACGATCGCGCCTCGTCGGCGGTCGTGGTGGGCCAGCGCTGGCAAGCCTGCGAAGACACGCGCTTCGAAGGCCGCTGCATGGTCCTGCGTCCGGGCCGCTACCCGTCCCTCACCGCGATGGGCCTGAATGACCGCATCTCCTCGGTGCGGCCGCTGCCGGCCAACGAACGCATCGCCGACGGCGACTACGCGCCCATGCCCGTGGTGGCGCAGGACTTCCGCCGCCAGCGCAACGAACGCCTGTTCGACGCCGACGTGACGTCCGCGCACGCCGTCGTCGGCACGCCGGGCCAGCACTGCTGGATGGAGCGCGAGCAGGTGGTTCAGCAGCAGCCGCAGCGGCAATCGAATGCAGGCGTGAACCTGCCGGGCGCCGCGGTGGGCGCGATCCTCGGCGGCATCCTGGGCCACCAGGTCGGCGGCGGCACCGGCAAGGACATTGCCACGGTGGGCGGCGCGGTAGGCGGCGCCGCGCTGGGCGCGCAATACGGGCGGGGCGGAGCCACCGGCACGCAGCAGGCAGTGGTTGCCCAGGACGTGCGGCGCTGCGACAACAACCCGGCCCAGGCCACGCCCAGCTACTGGGACGTGACCTACAGCTTCAAGGGCCAGGAGCACCGCATCCAGACGGCCAATGCGCCCGGCCGCACCGTCACGGTGAACAGCAGGGGCGAACCCCGCATCTGAGGAGGGGACCTGGCGCAGCGCGCACGGCCACAGGGCCGTGGCGCTGCGTTTCACGTTCCCACGGCCGGCCCCGGCACCGGCTCGAGCTACCGAGCCCGGCCGTAACAGTCTGTTCCCGCCGCGTTGACAGCAGCGCTGGCGCTGCTAACCTGAGCCCATGCTTGCTTCCGAACCGAACCGGCTAGAGGCCGCGCAGCCTTCGCCGGACGCGGAAGCGGCGCGCTACGCCCTGCTGCGGCGGCTGGCGCCGTCCATGCGGCACCACCTGGTGGTCAACCTGCAGCCGATCGGCATGATCTACGAGGTGATGGAGCGGCGCCTGCGCGTGCCCCAGCCCGACCTGGCGCACGTGCAGGAAAGCGCCACCAAGATCAACACCTTCGCCCGTGCGGCGCTCGCCTCCTGCCTCGACGTGGTGGGCTGGCTGGCACCGGACGAAGCCGTCGGCATCCCGCTGCAGGAGGGCGCGCGCGAGTGCTCCAGCCTGCTGGCCACCAGCCTGGGCTTTCGCGGCTACGCGCTGCGCAACGAAGTGGGCGCCATCACGCGCCAGGTGCGGCGCTCGGCGCTGCGCAGCCTGCTGACGGGCACCTTGATCCACAGCGCCGACCACCTGAAGCCGCCGGCCGAACTGGTGCTGGCCGCGGTGGCGCAGGAGGGTGGTGTGGAAATCGGCGTGACGACGCGGCCGACCGATGGCGACAAGGGCTTCGCCAACGAGCCGAACTACCGCAAGATCGAGTGGCGCGACCTGCAGGCGCTGGCCGCGGCCGAGGGCGTGCAGCTGGCGCGCGAGGGCGCGCGCATCACGCTGCGGCTGCCCTGGGTGGATTCCTGAACCGCGGCGGTGGGGTCGCTGCGCGAACCCACCCTACGAAATGCCGTCGAACTGGCTTCGGGACTGGTAGGGTGGGTTGCCGAAGGCACCCCACCGCGCGCAAACGGTCGTGGCGTCAGCCACGATTTTCATACCCCAGCTTCTTCATCGCGCTGCCCAGCGCGACCCGGCTCTTCTCGTAATCGTCCCAGGGCGTGTTGCCCTGGTCGAGCCGCGTGTGGACGGTGGCCACCGTCCAATGCGCGCCGCTCTTCAGCGAGGCGAGTTCGTCCCAGCGCACCGGCACCGAGATGCCCAGCCCCGGCCGGGCCCGCGCCGACCAGGCGCAGACGGTGGTGGCGCCGAAGCCGTTGCGCAGGTAGTCGATGAAGATCTTGCCGACGCGGTTACTGCCGCCGCTCTTGGCCACGAAGCGATCTGGCAGGGTGCGCGCCAGGTGCTGCACCACGGCCTGCGAGAAGCCCTTCACCGTGTCCCAGTCCAGCAGCCTGCGCAGCGGCACCACCAGGTGCAGGCCCTTGCCGCCGCTGGTCTTCAGGAAGCAGGGCAGCCCGAGTTCCTGCAGCATCGTGCGCACCAGCGTCGCGGCTTCCTGGATCTGGGCCCAGCTCACGCCTTCGCCGGGGTCG
>JAQGMU010000337.1 GCA_028292195.1 Ramlibacter sp.
TGAATTTCAAGCACAAGCTGCTCGCGGCTGCCGCCCTCGCGCTGGCCTTCGCCGCCGTGCCGGCCCAGGCCGCGCTGCGCGTCTTCGCCTGCGAGCCGGAATGGGGTGCGCTGACGCAGGAACTGGCAGGGCCGCTGGCCGAGGTCACCGTCGCCACCACCGCCTTGCAGGACCCGCACCAGATCCAGGCCCGGCCCAGCCTGATCGCGCGCACGCGCAACGCCGACCTGCTGGTCTGCACCGGCGCCGAACTGGAAGTGGGCTGGCTGCCGGTGCTGCTGCAACAGTCCGGCAACGACCGCATCCAGGCCGGCCAGCCGGCCAACTTCGCGGCCGCGGATTTCGTGCGCAAGCTCGAGGTCCCCACCCAGGTCGATCGCGCCATGGGCGACGTGCACGCGGCCGGCAACCCGCACATCCAGACCGACCCGCGCAACTTCGCCGTCGTCGCCCGCGCGCTCACCGCGCGGCTGCTGCAGGTGGACCCTGCCCACGCCGCGGAATACGCGCAACGCGGCACGGCGTTCCAGGCGAAGTGGCAGCAGGCCATGGCGCGCTGGACCCAACAGGGCGCGCCGCTGCGCGGCCTGCCGGTGGTGTCGCAGCACAAGGGCTACGTCTACCTGTACGACTGGCTGGGCCTGAAGGAAGTGGCGGTGCTCGAACCCAAGCCGGGTGTCGAGCCGAGCGCGGCGCACCTGCAATCGGTGCTGGCCACGCTCAAGGCCACGCCGGCGCGGATGGTGCTGTATTCGGCCTACCAGGACTCCCGGCCCTCGGAATGGCTGGCCAAGAACGCCGGCCTTCCCGTGGTGAAGGTTCCGTTCACGGTCGGCGGCAGCGACAACGCAAAGGACCTGTTCGGGCTGTTCGACGACACCGTGGGCCGCCTGGTGGCGGCCGCGGCGGCCAAATGAACTGGGGCGCCGTCGACTTCGGCATCCTTGGTCCCGCGCTGGTCGCCGGCCTGCTGGTCCTGGCCACCCACGTGCCGCTAGGCATGCAGGTGCTGGACCGCGGCATCGTCTTCATCGACCTGGCGATCGCGCAGATTGCCGGGCTCGGCGTGATCGCCGCCGATGCGCTGGGCCTTCCGGAGCATGGCCTGGCAGTGCAGGCGGCCGCCGTGTGTGCCGCCCTGCTCGGCGCCGCGCTGCTGACCTGGACCGAGCGCCGGGCGGAACGGCAGCAGGAAGCCCTGATCGGCGTGCTGTTCGTGCTGGCGGCCACCGGCGGCATCCTGCTGCTGGCCGGCAACCCGCACGGCGGCGAGCACCTGAAGGACCTGCTGGTGGGACAGATCCTCTGGGTCGGCACGCCCCAGTTGCTCTCACTGGCCGTGGTCACCGCGGTGCTGCTTGCCGCGCTGGGCTTCGGCTGGATCCAACGGCTCGGCCGCTTCGGTTTCTACGCCGCCTTCGCGGTGGCGGTCACCGCGTCGGTGCAGCTGGTGGGCGTCTACCTAGTGTTCACCAGCCTGATCGTGCCCGCGCTGGCAACGGTGCGGACGCGGGGCCACAGCCGCATCGCCGCCGGTTACGCGGTGGGCGCCGCCGGCTACGTGACGGGGCTGGTGCTCTCGGCCTTGTTCGACCTGCCTTCCGGTGCGGTGATCGTCTGGTCGCTGACGGGGCTGGCGCTGCTGCTGGCGCTGCTGCTGCCGAGCCGGGAAGCGACCGCCGCCGATACGGCATGATCCGCTCCGGCCCCGGCCCGGCGCGCCGGGGGCGGAGCAAGGATGTCGGAGAAGTACGAGAAGCCGCGCCTGGCCGGCTTGCTGGCCGTGGCCCTGGCCACGGCCCTGGCGGCGGGCGCGGCGCAGGCCGCCGGCGGCCACCATGACGTCGACGATGCCAACCTCCTGGCGCGCGGCGAGTGCACGCAGGAGAGCTGGCTCGTTTACCCCAGCGGCGGCAGCCCGCGGCTGCACGCCGGCGTGAACTGCCGCGTGGGGCCGGTGGAACTGGGCCTCGCCGGCGAGCACCTGCGCCCCGGCGGCCAGCCCTCGGAGACCTTCTGGGTGCTCGAGGCCAAGTGGGCGCGCGAACTGGCCGAGGGCTTCAGCGTCGGGCTCGACGTGCAGCCGGTGTTCCAGGCGAATGCGCGGCCGCACTATGCCGGGCTCACCGCGTACGCCATCGCGAGCTGGACGCCCCGCCCCGGCCTCGCCTTGCACGCCAACTACGGGCGCGATTTCATTCCCGGCGCAGCCGGCCAGGCGCGCGGCGGTGTCGCGGCGGAGTGGCAGGCGAGCCAGCGCTGGTCCTTCGTCGCCGAGCGTTACCGCGACCAGGCCACGCAGTTCGGGCGGGCCGGCGCGCGCTGGGCGGGGGGCCGCGCATGGAGCGTCGACTTCAGCCGGGCCCAGCGCCTGGCCGGGCCTGCTCCGTCGAAGTGGACCGTCGGGCTGAGCTTCGACTTCCCCGACGACTAGCGCGCGCGCAGGAAGGCCTCGACGATGGCGGCGGAGTGCCGGCTGGCCACCTGTTCGATGAACTGCAGGAAGTCGCCATGGGCGTCGTCGTCGGCCCGGTCGCTCACCGTGCGCACCGCGGCGAAGGGCACGCCGTAGTCGTGGCAGACCTGGGCGAAGGCGGCGCCCTCCATCTCCACCGCCAGCGCCTGCGGCAGCGCCGCCTGCAACGCGCGGCTCTCGGACGAACTGGAAACGAAGCGGTCGCCGCTCAGCACCAGCCCGCGGTGCACATGGGTGCCGGGCAGCGCCCGCGCCGCGGCGGCGGCGAGTTGCCCGGTCAGGTCCGGGTCGGTGGCGAAACGGTCGACGCCGTACAGCGGCACCTCGTAGCGCGGGAAGATCGGCGAGGCGTCGAGGTCGTGCTGCAGGAAGTCGTCGGCCACCACCACGTCACCGCGGTTGACGCCGGGCGCCAGCCCGCCGGCGACGCCGGTGAAGACGATGCGGTCGACCTTGAAGCGCTCCAGCAGCACGGTGGCGGTGGTCGCCGCGGCCACTTTGCCGATGCGCGAGAGCACGGCCACCACCTCCTGCCCGTGCAGGTGCCCGACCCAGAACTCGCGGCCGGCGACCAGTTGCTTGCGTTCATCGGGCAGCAGGGCCAGCACGGCGGCCAGTTCCTGGTGCATGGCGGAGACGATGGCGGTGCGAGTCACGGAGGATAGCGAGGCGGCTTGCGCCGCCTCGTCCTTGCATGTGGAGCCTGCCTTTTTACTCCTTGATGTCGACGCCGTAGAAGCTGTGCCGGCCGAATGGCGACAGCTTGAAGTCGATGACTTCCTTGCGCACCGGCTTCAGTTGCACGGCGTGGGCGATGGTGAACCAGGGCTCCTGCTGCTTGAAGATCACCTGGGCCTGCTTGTACAGCGCGTCGCGGTCGGCCGGCTTGGTGATGGTCTTCGCCTTCTGGATCAGGTCCTCGAACGGCTGGTAGCAGAACTTGGCGACGTTGGAGCCGTTGCTCTTGGCCGCATCGCAGCCGAGCAGGACCGCCAGGAAGTTGTCCGGGTCGCCGTTGTCGCCGGTCCAGCCCAGCATGCCCATCTGGTGCTCGCCGTTCTGCATGCGCTTGCGGTACTCGCCCCACTCGAAGGTCTTGATCTCCGCCTTGACGCCGATCTTCGCCAGGTCGGCCTGCATCAGTTCGGCGATGCGCTTGGCGTTCGGGTTGTAGGGACGCTGCACCGGCATGGCCCACAGGTCGGTCTCGAAGCCGTTCGGGAAGCCGGCCTGCGCCAGCAGCTTCTTCGCGCCTTCGGGATCGTAGACGTCGTCCTTGGTGGCGGTGTTGTAGGCGGACATGCTCGGCGGCAGCGGGTTCTTGGCGGCGACGCCCGTGCCCAGGAAGACGCCGTCCAGGATCGCCTTCTTGTTGATGGCCATGCTGACGGCCTTGCGCACGCGCACGTCGTCGAACGGCTTCTTGGTGACGTTGTAGGCCAGGTAGCCGACGTTCAGGCCCGGCTGCTCCAGCACCGTCACGTCCTTGTCCTTGCGGATCGCCTCCAGGTCGGCCGGGTTCGGGTAGGGCATGACGTGGCACTCGCCCTTCTGCAGCTTGGCCCAGCGCACCGAGGCGTCGGGCGTGATGGCGTAGACGAGGTCGTCGATCTTCGCCTTGCCGCCCCAGTACTGCGGGAAGGCCTTGTAGCGGATCACGGCGTCCTTCTGGTACTGCACCAGGTAGAACGGGCCGGTGCCGATCGGCTCCTGGTCGATCTTCTCCGGCGTGCCGGCCTTCAGCATCGCGTCGGCGTATTCCTTCGACTGGATCGCGGCGTAGGGCATGGCCAGGTTGGCCAGGAAGGGCGCTTCCGGCTTCTCCAGCACGATCTTCACCGTGTAGTCGTCGCTCTTGGTCACCGACTTGATCAGCTTGGGCATCCCCATGTCGTTGAAGTACGAATGGTTGGAGCTGGTGACCTTGAAGTACGGGTTGTCTTCCTTCCACTGGCGCTCGAAGCCGAAGATCACGTCGTCGGCGTTGAAGTCGCGCGTCGGCTTGAAGGCGCGGTGGTTGTGCCACTTGACGCCCTTGCGCAGGTGGAACACGTACTCCTTGCCGTCGGCGGAAATTTCCCACTTCTCGGCCAGGCCGGGCAGGACCTTGGTGCCGCCGCGCTCGAATTCGACGATGCGGTTGTAGATCGGTTCATTGCCGTCGAACGAGGTGCCGGTGGTGTTGACGCCGGGGTAGAAGTTTTCCGGACTGCCTTCGGAGCAGAACACCAGCGTCTTGGCGCCCGCGCCCGCGGCGGCCGCCAGGGCCAGCACCGCGACGGCGATGTGCTTGCGGCCAGGGATGTGTTTCATGGGGGTCCTTCCTAGTTGGGTTCCGGCTCAGCCGGAGAGAGACGCATTATGTGCAACCGGGCCTTCGGGGAAACCCTTGGCCAGGAAGTCTTCTGCGAAGTGGCAGGCCACCAGCCGATCGTCTATCGGCCGGGGCAGGGGGCGCTCGGCGCGGCACAGGTCCACCGCGTACGGACAGCGGCTGGAGAACACGCAGCCGGAGGGCGGATGCAGCGGCGACGGCAGCTCGCCCTGCAGCACGATGCGCTGCTTGACCCGCGTGCCGACGCCGGGCGTGGAGGCGAGCAAGGCATTGGTGTAGGGATGCAGCGGCTGCGCAAAGATGCGCTCCTTGGGCCCCTGCTCCATCACGTGCCCCAGGTACATCACCAGCACGTCGTGGGCGATGTAGCGCACCACGGCCAAGTCGTGCGAGATGAACAGGTAGGCGAGCTTGAATTCCCTTTGCAGGTCGGACAGCAAATTCAGCACCTGGGCCTGGATCGAGACGTCCAGCGCCGACACCGGTTCGTCCGCCACCACCAGCTTGGGGCCGGGCATCAGCGCGCGCGCGATGGCGATGCGCTGGCGCTGGCCGCCGGAGAACATGTGCGGATAGCGGTTCGCGTACTCCGGACGCAGGCCGACCTGCGCCAGCATCGCGCGCGAGCGCTCGGCGCGCTCAGGGCCGCTCATCGTCGTGTTGATGCGCAGCGGGTCTTCGAGCACCGCGCTGATCTTCTTGCGCGGATTGAGTGAGCCGTAGGGGTTCTGGAAGACGAGCTGCACGGCCTGGCGCAGGCGGCCCTTGTCGCTTGCCGGCGTGTTGACCGCATCGCTGCCGTCGAGCATCAGTTCGCCGGCGGTGGGCTTCTCGATCAGCGAGACCATCCGTGCGAGCGTGGATTTTCCGCA
>JAQGMU010000359.1 GCA_028292195.1 Ramlibacter sp.
GGCTTCGCCCGCGCCAAGGTCGGCCAGCAGCGAGGCTTGCTCATCCGTGTTGAGGACAACGCCCTGGTAGTCGTGGTAGCCGATCTTCGCGAACCGCATGGCCGTCTGCGTGATGGGCAGCAGGCCGCAATCAAGCGCCGAGACCGCCATCGACGCCCAGCTGTGCGTGTGGATGATGCAGCCGACTTCCGGCCGCGCCTCGTGCACCGCGCTGTGGATCACGTAGCCGGCCTTGTTGATGCCGTAGTTCAAGCTGCCGAAATCGGGCTTGGACAGGATCTCGCCGGCCAGGTCCACCTTGATCAGGCAAGACGCGGTGATCTCCTCGTACATCATTCGGTACGGGTTGATCAGGAAGGACTCCTCGCCCGGCACGCGCGCCGAGATGTGGTTGGCCATCATGTCGGACATGCCGTAGAGGTCCACCAGTCGGTAGCACGCGGCGAGGTCGACGCGGGCCTGCCACTCCTCGGGGGAGCAGCGGTCCTTCATCGAGGGAAAGCGAAGCACTCCGTCGTTCATCGCAATGTCTCCTTGCAGTCAGGCCGCAGCGGCGAATGTGCCACAAGCCCTGGCTTGCCGTCCGCAAGAAGACCGATCTTTCCGGACTGTTCGTTCCATATATGCTAGAATCCCGGCATGGCAAGAACCAAGGAATTCGACCGCGACGTCGCGCTGGGGCGGGCGATAGCCACATTCGCCCAGCACGGCTTCGAGGGTACGTCGACCGAGGCGCTGGTGGCGGCGATGGACATCCGGCGGCAGAGCCTGTACGACACCTTCGGCGACAAGTGGCGGCTCTATCTCGAGGCGCTGCAGCGCTATTCGTCGGACAGCATAGGCGCGCAACTCGTTGCACTGGAGGGCGCGCCGACTGGTGCCGCCGGCATCGAAGCGCTGCTGCTGCAGGCCGCGGCCCGCGCCGCGGACGATCCGCAGCCCGCGTGCCTGGGCATCTCGTCGATCTGCGAGTTCGGCCGCAGCGAGCCCGAGGTGACCGCGCTGAACGAGACCATGGGCCGGCTGCTCACGGGCGCGGTCGAGCGCCGCGTGCGCGAGGCCGTCGCGGCCGGCGCGTTCGCGGCCAGCCTGGACGCGGCCGTCGCCGCTCAATTCGTGCTGGCAACGCTGACCGGCATCAGGGTCGCGGCCCGGCAAGGCGCGTCGGTGGCGGTGTTGCGTGGCATTGCCGACATGGCCATGCGGAGTTTTCGCTGAGCGGCGCACCCGGTGCGCCCTTTTTTTTCGTCATTTCTGGACTGATCGTTCAATTAAGGAGTGTTTCATGACCCAGGTTCTCTCCGGCCGCAAGGCCTTCGTCACCGGCGGCTCGCGCGGCATCGGCGCCGCCATCGTGCGCCGGCTCGTCGCCGACGGCGCCCGTGTCGTCTTTACCTATTCGTCCTCACCCGATCGCGCACAGGCCCTCGCCGCCGAGCTGGATGACCGCGCTTTGGCGCTGCGAGCCGACAGCGGCGATCCGAAGCAGTTGCGTGCAGCGGTCGACGAGGCTGCGGCCAGCCTCGGCGGCCTCGACATCCTGGTCAACAACGCCGGCATCCTGAAGTCGGGCGATGTCGCGAGCTTCCCGCAGGAAGACTTCGACCGCATGATCGACGTCAACGTGCGAGCCGTCTTCGTCGGCGTGCAGGCCGCGCTCGCGCACATGGGCGAGGGCGGCCGCATCGTGAACATCGGCAGCGTCACCGCCGATCTCGTGCGTTTCCCGGCCAGCTCGGTTTACGCGCTCACGAAGGGTGCGATCGCCTCGTTCACGCGTGGCCTGGCGCGCGACCTGGGCCCGCGTGGAATCACGGCCAACAACGTGCAGCCAGGCCCCACCGAGACAGAGATCATTTCCGCCGAAGCGTACGCCGCGATCCGCCCGCTGCTGGCGGTCGGGCGGCTCGGGCAGGACAAGGAGATCGCCGCGCTGGTCGCCTGGCTGTGCCGCGAAGAGGCGGCGTTCGTGAACGGAGCCTCGATCACCGCCGACGGCGGCTACAGCGCCTGAAGCAGCGGTCCTGCATCGAGGGGATACGAAGCACACCCTACGACTACGACAAAGCTGCCGTCAGGCCCGCCGCCGGCGCCCGCTCGGGCGGCTGGCCTCCACCAGCAGCGTCGCGAAGGCCGCCGCCGCCGGCGACAAGGTGCGGCCGGCCCGCTGGATGAGTCCGATGGTCCGCGTGACCGGCGGCACCAGCGGGATCCCCAACACGCTCGCCGGGCGCCGCGGCACCGTCAGCTGGGGCACGATGGCGACGCCCAGGCCCGCCTCCACCAAACCGATCAACGTGGAGACGTGCCGCACCTCGCACACGGGGCGCGGCAGGGCCGGCAGTTCGGCCAGTGCCTGGTCGATCAGCACCCGGTTGCGGCTGGCGTTCGAGACGCGCACCTGGTCCCAGGCCGCGAGCTCGTCCCAGCGCACGGTGCGGCGCGCGCTGAGGGCATGGTCGGCGCGGCAGGCCAGCACGTACGGCTCCTTGAGCAGCGCGGTGAACGTGACATCGGGTTCCTGCATGCCGATGTAGTTGATGCCGAAGTCGGCCTCGCCGTGCTTGACCGAAGCGAAGACGCCGTCCGCCCCCTGCTCGATGATGCGCACCACCACGTTGGGATGGCGTTCGCGGTAGCTGCCGATGACGGGCGGCAGGAAGTGGTGCACCGCCGAGAACACGCAGGCGACGGTGACGTCCCCCGCTTCGAGGTGGGCGGCGTCGCGCAAGCCGAGCACCGAGCGGTCGAGGGTCTCCACCACCGTGGTGATCTCGCGCAGGAAGCGGCGGCCCAGCAGCGTGAGCTCCATGCTGCGCGTCGTCCGGTCGAACAGCCGGACGCCGAGGCGCGCTTCCAGGGTGGAGATCCGGCGCGAGAAGGCCGGCACGGACAGGTGCAGCACCTTCGCCGCGGCCGCGAAACTGCGCAGTTCGGCCGCGGTGATGAAGGCGCGCAGGTCGGCCAGGCCGGGTGTGCCGGCGGGCGTGGCCGCCTTGGCGGCGATGGTTGGCTGTTGCATGGAATGCAATAAAGGCTAGAAAACTTGCAATTTACAGCCAGTCCGGCCGGGAACACCATGAGGGGCATTCCCGCGGGAGACAAAAATAAGCTTGCACAACGCCTCCACCCTTCGCATCGGCATCCTCGACGGCGACGACATCGGCCATGAAATCGTCCCGGCTTCGGTCGAGATCAGCCGCGCCGCCGCCGAACTGCATGGCGTCGCCATCGACTGGCGCCCGTTGCCCATCGGCCGCGTGGCCCTCGACACGCACGGCCACACGCTGCCGCCCGAGACCCTGGAAACCCTGAAGACGCTCGACGGCTGGATCCTCGGCCCGATCGGCCACCGCGCCTATCCCAAGGTGCCGGAGGCGATCAACCCGCACCCGATCCTGCGCAAGCAGTTCAACCTGTTCGCGAACGTGCGGCCCACGCGCTCCTATCCCGGCATCGGCTGCCTCCACGACAACGTGGACCTGGTGATCGTGCGTGAGAACAACGAGGGCTTCCAGCCGGACCGCAACATGTTCATGGGTTCGGGCGAGTTCCGCCCGACCGACGAAGTGACGCTCTCGGTCCGCGTCATCACGCGCACCGGCAGCCGCCGCGTCGCCCGCGCCGCCTTCGAACTGGCGCGCCAGCGCCGCAAGCACCTGACCTACGTGCACAAGGACACCGTGTTCAAGCTCGGTTGCGGCATGTTCGTGGAGGAGTGCAAGAAGCTCGCGCCCGAATACCCGGATGTGCTGGTCGACGACGTGATCGTCGACACCTTCGCCATGCGCCTGGTGCGCGACCCGCAGACCTTCGACGTGGTGGTCACCACAAACATGTTCGGCGACATCCTGTCCGACGAGGCGGCCGGCCTGGTCGGCGGCCTGGGCATGGCGCCCGGCTTGTGCATAGGCGACGGCGACGTCGCGATGGCGCAGGCCACGCACGGCTCCGCCCCCGACATCGCCGGCAAGGGCATCGCCAACCCCTACGCCATGATGGAGTCGGCCCGCATGATGCTCGACTGGCTGGGCCACAGCCGCGGCAACGAGGGCGCGGTCCGCATGGCCGCATCCATGTCGCGCGCGATCACCGAGGCCCTCGGCGACGCCGCAGCGCGCACCGGCGATATCCGCGGCAAGGGCAACACGGCCACCTTCACCGCGGCGGTGCTGCGCAACCTGAGGAAGTGAAGCCATGCCCCACCAACCCGCCTCCTCCGCGCTGCAGCGCTTTCGCGTCATCGACCTGACCCAGGTGCGCGCCGGCCCCACGGCCTGCCGCCAGCTCGCCGACTGGGGCGCCGACGTGATCCAGGTGCAGATGCCCGAACACATGCGCGGCGACGACACGCTGGGCGGGCAAACCGGCTCGGACTACCAGTACACGCATCGCAACAAACGCTCGATCACGTTGAACCTGAAGGAGGCCGAAGGCATTGCCACGCTCAAGCGCCTGATCGCGACGGCGGACGTCGTGGTCGAGAACTTCCGCCCCGACGTGAAGACCCGCCTGGGCATCGATTACGACACGCTCGCGAAGGACAACGCGCGACTGGTGTACGCAAGCATCTCCGGCTACGGCCAGACAGGCCCTTACGCGCAGCGCCCGGGCTTCGACCAGATCGCGCAAGGCATGGGCGGGCTGATGTCGGTG
>JAQGMU010000373.1 GCA_028292195.1 Ramlibacter sp.
CACCTCTTTCATCGAACTCGCGCAGCAAGATGGATGACTTTCTTCCTCTCCTCGGAATTGTCGGTGCGCTCGCGGTCGGCGTCGTCAGTCCCGGGCCCAGCTTCCTCATGGTGGCGCGCACCGCCGCCGCGGCGTCGCGGCCGGATGGCCTGCGCGCAGCCTTGGGCATGGGCTTGGGTGGCTTGTGCTTCGGCGCGATTGCCCTTGCGGGCCTGCAGGCCGTGTTCCTCGCCGTCCCGTCGCTGTACGCAGGCCTGAAAATCGCCGGCGGTGCGTACCTGTGCTACCTGGGATGGCGCATCTTCATGGCGGCGAAGACACCTTTAGTGGTTGCCGACAGCACAGCCGGGCCCGCGCCGCGCTGGCGCTATCTCGTGCTCGGGTGGACCACCCAATTGAGCAACCCCAAGACGGCGATCGTGTACGCGAGCGTGTTCGCAGCCTTCCTGCCGCCACATTTTTCCTTGGCCTTCAGCATGTTGTTGCTCGTCGCCGTGTTCGCCATCGAAGCGGGCTGGTACGCGCTCGTTGCGCTGGCGCTGTCCGCCGGCGGCCCGCGCCGCGTCTACCTGCGGGCGAAGACGGGGCTCGATCGGGCGGCAGGCTGCGTGATGGTGGCGCTGGGCGTCAAATTGCTTGCGTCGGCGTGGAACGATTGAACGCGGCGCGCGGCTGAAGCAGGGATGCGAACCTTCGCCAGTAAAAAGATGGACAGGCCGGTCTTGGCCGTGAACAGCTCCAGGGCCTTCATGCCCAGCAGCGAATTCCCGCTGGGCGCCAGGGCCGGCGACCAGACGCACAAGGTGAGCCGGTCGGGCACCACGGCCACGATGCCGCCACCGACGCCGCTCTTGCAAGGCAAGCCGATCCGGAAAGCGAACTCACCCGCCGCATCGTAGGTGCCGCACGTGAGCATCAGTGCATTGATGCGCCGTGCCTGCTTCTCCGTGAGAATCTGCTGGTTCGTAAAGGGATGCGCCCCGTCCCTGCACAGGAAGCCGGCGGCGCGCGCCAGCTGCAGGCAGCTCATGCGGATTGCACAGGCGTGGAAGTACACGTCGAGCACCGCGCCGACGTCGTTGTCGATGCGGCCAAAGCTTTTCATGAAGTTGGCGAGAGCCACATTGCGGAAGCCCGTCGCAGCTTCGGACGCCGCAACCTCCTGGTCGAAGTGGACAGGCTCGTCGCACAGGCTGGACAGCAGGGCCAGCAGTTCGTTCCTGGCATCGAACCTGCTGACGAGCCGGTCCGTGACGGCGATCGCTCCGGCATTGATGAACGGATTGCGCGGGAGTCCCTGCTCGGACTCGAGTTGCACCAGGGAATTGAACGCGTTGCCCGAAGGTTCGCGGCCAAGGCGATCCCAGAGCGTCTCGCCCAGCTCGCGCATGCCGAGCGCCAAGGTGAACAGCTTGGAAATGCTCTGGATGGAAAAAAGCGTCGTGCTGTCGCCGGCATGCGCTTCTTCGCCGTCGCAAGTGCGCAGCGCGATGCCGATCTGCGCGGCCGGTACCTGGGCAAGCGCGGGGATGTAGCTTGCGACCTGGCCCTCCCGGCCCAATTCGGCGCGTAGCGTGGCGACGATCTCTTCAAGCAGCGGCTGGAATTGCATGCGGCATTGTGACGGCCCGGATGCGGCCTTCGTAGAATTCCGCCTCCAGCTTTTCCAGAAACCCATGCAACATCTGCTTCGCCGCCGGCGCCTAATGCTCGGCGCTCTCGCTTCAACCGTGTCCCCCGCGTTCGCGCAACCCGACGCACGTCACCTCTCCACCACCGTGGGCAACGCCATCCGTCCGTTGATGGCAAAACACGATGTGCCCGGCATGGCGGTCGGCCTGACCCTAGCGGGAAGGCAACACACTTTCCAGTTCGGCGTTGCGTCGCGGGAACCCGGGGCTGCCGTCACGGCCGAGACCTTGTTCGAGGTGGGATCGGTCAGCAAGACCTTCACCGCCACGCTGGCCGCGTACGCGCAATCGCTCGGCAAGCTGTCGCTGACGGATTCGCCTGGACGCACGTTGCCGGCCCTGCGGGGATGCGCCATCGATGCCGCATCCCTGCTCCATCTTGCGACGTATACCGCGGGCGGCCTGCCCCTGCAGTTCCCCGACGACATTGCCGACGAGGCCGCGGCCCTCCGGTTCTATCGAGCTTGGCGACCGGCAGCCCGGCCCGGTCAACAGAGGCGCTATTCGAATCCGAGCATCGGCTTGCTGGGATACATCACGGGCCTTGCCATGCAGCGCAACTTCAGCGAGTTGGCCGAGAGGGAGTTGTTTCCCGCGCTCGGCTTGCAACGGACATTCATCCGGGTGCCCGCGTCGCACATGGGCGCCTATGCCTGGGGCTACGACAAGGACAACCGGCCGATCCGCGTCAACCCGGGTGTCTTCGACGCGCTGGCCTACGGCGTCAAGTCCACGGCGGCGGACCTGTTGACATTCCTCGAAGCGAACATCGACCCGTCGCGGCTCGAGCCCGCCATGCGCAGCGCGGTGGAAGCCACCCATGCCGGCCACTTCCGGGTGGGGCCCATGGTCCAGGGCCTGGGCTGGGAGCAATACCCGTTCCCCGTGTCCCTTGAACACCTGCAAGCGGGCAACGCCTCGAGCATGCTGCTACAGCCGAACGCCGCCCATGCGCTGGCACGGGCGGATGCGCCCCACGGCCCTGCGCTGTTCAACAAGACGGGGTCGACCAATGGGTTCGGCGCCTACGCTGCGTTCGTGCCGAGCCGGCGCGTCGGCATTGTGCTGCTGGCCAACAAGAACGTTCCCATACCGGCACGGATCGAAGCTGCGTATGCGGTGTTGCGCGAGGTGGCGCCGGGGTAACGGAAAGCTGCAGGCGGGGTCACGCACCTGGAGCGAGAGTTCAAACGAGGCCCTGGCCGGAACCCAACAAGCTGCAGAAGCGCTCCAGGTCCACGTTGCCGCCACTCACGAGCACTCCCAATCGCTTGCCTTGCAGCTGCGGCGCGAGCTGGCGCGCGCCCGCGAAGCCCAGGCAGCCGGTGGGTTCCAGCACGAGCTTCATCCTTGCGGCCGCGTAGGCCATGCAGGCGACCAGCTCGTCGTCCGTGGCGGTGAGGATGTCGTCCACGTCGCGGCGGATGATCCCGAAGGTGTGCTGGCCCAGGTGCTGGGTCTGGGCGCCGTCGGCGATCGTGCGCGGCGTCTCGATGTGGACGATCTCGCCCGAGCGGAACGAGCGCTGGCCGTCGTTGCCGGCTTCAGGCTCCACGCCATAGACCTTGCAGCGCGGCGCCAGCGCGCGGGCGGCCAACGCGGACCCGGACAGCAGGCCGCCGCCACCCAGCGGCACGAACAGGGCATCGAGCTCCCCGACTTCCTCGAACAGCTCCATGGCGGCCGTGCCCTGCCCGGCGATGACATCGGGATGGTCGTAGGGCGGGATCAGCGCCAAGCCCTCGCCCTGCGCGAGATCGCGACCGATCTGCTCGCGGTCCTCGGTGTAGCGGTCGTACAGGACCACGTTAGCGCCATAACCTCGGGTCGCGGCCAACTTGGCGGGCGGTGCGTCCGTGGGCATCAGGATGGTGGCGGGCATGCCCAGCAGGCGCGCCGACAATGCGACCGCCTGCGCATGGTTGCCCGAGGAGAACGCCACCACGCCGGCGCGCCGTTGCGCGGCGTCCAGGCGCGACAGTGCATTGAAGGCGCCGCGAAATTTGAAGGCGCCGATGCGCTGCAGGTTCTCGCACTTGAAGAAGACGCGGGCGCCCAGCTGCTCGTCGAGCGTGCGCGAGGTGAGCACGGGCGTGCGGTTGGCGTGGCCGGCAATCCGTTGCGCTGCCGCTTGGACGTCCTGGAAGGTGGGCAAGGTCTGGGTGGTCATGGGGCTCACACTATCGCAAATTCCTGTCGAAAAACGCGACCGACTCTTTTGCAAAGCGCTCCAGGAACGCAGCCCGGTCGAAGCCTTGCGGGTCGGCGGCCACGCTGCCGTCCGGTGAGGGCAGGTCCATCGTCGGTGTGTTCATGAACGCGTAGTGTCCTGCATTGGGCACGAGTTGCAGCGTTGTGGTGCCGGCGCGCATGTTCTGCATGACCCATTGCGCGTGGAAGCGCGGCACGAGAAAGGTGTCTTTTTCGCCAGCGTAGATGGCCACCGGCACGGTGATCGATGCCAGCGACGACGCACTGAACGCCACCCCCATCGGCGCCAACGCCATCACCGCGCGCACTCGCGTATCGGCCTGCACCGGCTCTTCCTGCCCGTCCGCGGCGGCGCCGGCCGGCACCGAGGCGCCGCCGGTGGCGCGCGACATCTTGCACAGGACGGGGTCCAGCTCCGCTTCGGTCTCGCAATGCTTGCGGATGCGCGAAAGCACCGGCTTGCCGCCTGCCAGCGCCAGCACCGTGTAGCCGCCGGCTGAATGGCCCAGTGCACCAATCAGCGGCCGCCCGTCGGCGCCATTGGCAATCCCAGCGCGCCCTTGCGGGTCGGCGAGCAAGGTGTCGATCACGCGCGAGGCCTGGCGCGGCCGCTCGGCAAAGTAGCGGCCCGGCGTGGCGCGCATAGCCTGGTCCTGCCAGGTATCGCCCACGTGCTCCACACTGGCAACCAGGTAGCCGTTGCGCGCCAGCGCCTGCGCCAGCGTGGCAAAGCCGATATCGATGGAGGCCGTGCCATGGCTTACGACGATGAGGCCCTTGAATTTCGACTCCGGTGCTCCGTTGATGGCCACAGTCTGCGGAAACGGCCCCATGGGAATCACCCGGGCCGCATCAGGCGTCGGGTAATAGAGCGCGAAGTGAGCTGGCTTGTCCTCCGCCTTGTTGGCGGCCACCGTCATCTGGCGGAATCCCGCCTCGGTGGCGTTGG
>JAQGMU010000408.1 GCA_028292195.1 Ramlibacter sp.
CGATGCCTTCGCGCTGGCGATCAGCGGCGCCGAGCAGCAACCGGCCTATCCCGGCGTGGCCGGCCACGAGCCGGACCTGGGGCTGGCGCGCCAGCGTGCGCAGGCGATCCAGCGCAGCAGGGACGAACTGCGCAAGCTGGTGCCCGACGCCGGCTCCTACGTTTCCGAGAGCGACTACTTCGAGTCGAACTGGCAGCGCGCGTTCTGGGGCGCGAACTACGAACGGCTGCTGGCCGTGAAGACCAAGTACGACCCCGAGGGATTGTTCTTCGTGCACCACGGGGTGGGCAGCGAACGCTGGAGCGCGGACGGCTTCACGCGCATCGGCTGAGCACGCCACGCGCAGGCGGCCATGCGGGTTTGTCTGGAGTGATCGCCGCCGCCGCCGCGCAGCTAATGGCGGAGCCGGTCGACCCGGCCGGCGCCCCTGCGGAGACTCGCCATGAACCCTCATCGCATGCCCTGCACCGCCCTCGTCGTGGCGGCCGCCTTCGCCCTCGCCGGCTGTGCGGGCATGCGGCCGGCAGCAGCGCCCGACGTCAGCCGGCTCACGGCCGTCGAGGCCGCGGCCGGCATCTGCCAGGGCACCTTCACCAGCGAGGCGCTGACGCGCGCCTACCTCGAGCGCGCCAAGGCCCATGCGGCGCACAACGCCTTCGTCACCCTGGCCGAGGCCAGTGCGCTGGAGGCGGCCCGCGCGGCGGACGCGCGCCGTGCCAGCGGCGCCGCCTGCCTGCCGTTGCAGGGCGTGCCCCTCGTGGTCAAGGACAACATCCACGTCGCCGGCCTGCCTTCCACCGCCGGCACCCCGGCACTGAAGAATTTCGTGCCCGCCACGGACGCGCCCGTGGTGCAGCGGCTGCGCGCGGCCGGCGCCGTCATCCTCGGCAAGACCAACATGCACGAACTCGCGTTCGGCATCTCGGGCTACAACCCCGCCTTCAACACCGGCAGCAATGTCGGCGTGCGCAATGCCTACGACGTGACCCGCATGCCGGGCGGCTCTTCAGCCGGTTCCGGCGTGGCGATCGGCCTGCGCATGGCGCCGGCGGCGCTGGGCACGGACACGGGCGGCTCGGTGCGCGTGCCCTGTGCGCTGAACGGCTGCGCCTCGCTGCGTCCCACGGTCGGCCGCTACCCGCAAGCCGGCATCGCGCCGATCTCGCACACGCGCGACACCGCGGGGCCGATGGCGGTCGCGATGGCGGACGTGGAACTGATGGACCGCGTGATCACCGGTGCGCCCGTCAGCGGTCCCGCGGACCTGCGCGGCGTGCGCGTCGGCCTGGTCGGCGACTTCCTCGCCAACCTCGACGCCGACACGCAAGCCGCGTTCGCCGCCGCCCTGACACGCGTGCGCAACGCCGGCGCCACCGTGGTGAACGTGGAGATGCCGCAGCTGGGCACGCTGAACGGCAACGTCAGCTTCCCGATCGCGCTGTACGAAGCCTACGACGACATGGTCGCCTACCTGCGCGACAACGACACGGGCATCAGCATCGCGCAGCTGGTGGCGCAGATCGCCAGCCCCGACGTCAAGGGCACCTACGAGGGCCTCGTGGTTCCGCGCGTGCTGCCCCTGCCCAATGGCGGCGTCACGCCTGCCGCGCCGGCCTACCAGGCGGCGATGCGGGTGAACCGGCCCGCGCTGGTGAAGTTGTACGCGGACACCTTCCGCGACAACCGGCTGGACGCCATCGTCTTCCCCACGGTGCCCAGGACCGCGCCGCTGGCCAACCCCGACTCGAGCAGCCTGGCGAACTTCCTGCTGTTCATCCAGAACACCGACCCCGGCAGCGATGCCGGCGTGCCGGGCATCCAGTTGCCGATGGGCATGGGCGCGAGCAGCGGGATGCCGATCGGCCTGGAGCTGGATGGGCCGGCGGGCAGCGACCGCCGGCTGGTCGCCATCGGCATGGCGATCGAGGCGGTGCTGGGGCGCGTGCCGCCGGCACGGTGACGGTGCCGGCAGGTTTCAGCCGCGGCGCTCGAACGGTCGATCATCCATCGGACCCTGGCCGACCACCCGCCGGATTCCGGGGCTTGTGACCAGATCAGCTTTCAGAAGCTCTTGATGTCGTCCTTCATGTCCTGCGCATGCTGGCCCGCGCTTTCCACACCGGGCAGGTCGTGGAGGGCCTGCACTTCCCGCGTCTCGACCTGCGCGCCGCGCTCCAGCGACAGATGGACCGGGCACCGGTTCGCAATTTCGATCAGGCGCGCACGCTGTTCGACGCTCAGGTCGCCCTTGATGGCGATCTCGCGCAGGAAGGTATCGCCCGGCTTCCCGGGCGTGTTGCGCGCATGGCCCACGCCCACACGCACGCGCTCGAGGGGCAATTTCTTGTGCCGCGCATACAGCCGCAGCGTCATCGCGGTGCACGCGCCCAGGGCCGCGCACAGCAGGTCGTACGGCGTCGGGCCCGCGCCCAGTCCACCGACATCGACCGGTTCATCGGCCAGGAAGCGCACGCCGCCCGCCACCACCTCGACCTGGAAGTTGCCTTCCCCCGTTTCCTCGACGACCACTTCGCCCGGCTGGGCGGCCGTCCGTGGGACGGGCGCGCCGAGGTAGCGCGGCGCCCATGCGGCAATGACCTGCGCGGCATAGGCGGCATCCTCGGGGCGCGTCAGCAGGTGGTCGGCATCGTCCAGCGAGACGAAACTCTTCGGGTGCTTCGCAGCTTGAAAGATCTGCGCGGCATTCGCGATGTCCACCGTGTCGTCCAGCGGCGAATGCATGACCAGCAGCGCGCGCCGCAAGCCGGCGATGCGCGCGCCCTGGTCGTGCGTGGCCAGGTCGTCGATGAAGCCGCGGCGCATCTTGAAGGGCCGTCCCCCGAGCTTCACTTCGGCCTCGCCCTTTTCGAGCAGGACCTGCAGGTCGTCGCCGAACAGGCGCTTGACGTGGACCACGTCGAACGGCGCACCGATCGTCGCCACCGCCTTGATCATGGGCAACGCACCGGCCGCCGCCAGTACCGCGGCGCCGCCGAGGCTGTGGCCGATGAGAAGGCCGGGCTCGAAGCCGGCTGCCTGCATCGCGGCCGCCGCCGCCTGCACGTCCTCGACGCTGCCACTGAACGTGCTGTCGGAAAACTCGCCGCCGCTCTGGCCCAGGCCCGTGAAGTCGAAGCGCAGCACGCCAACGCCCTGACCTGCCAGCGCGCGCGCGATCCGGACAGCTGCCAGGGACTTCCTGGTGCAGGTGAAGCAGTGCGCGAACAGCGCAAAGCCCCGCGCCGGGCCATCGGGCCGGTCCAGCTGGCCGGAAAGGCGCTGTCCTTGTGCGCCCACGAACTCGAACAGCTCACTGCGCATCATGGTCCCCAGGCATCGTGCAACGATGCGCGAGCGATTCTACGGATAATTCGCGCATTGCCCTGCATCCCGGAACAGCCTTGACGACCCCGCCCGCAACCGATCCCGCCCCGCTCACCCCCGAAGACTTCGACGCGCTCGACGACGAGCTCGACCTCATGCGCGAACACGGCGAGGAGATTCCGCAGTGGGAATTCTGCGAGGGCTTCCTCGCGGCGCTGATCTGCATGCGCCGCGAGGTGCCGCCCGAGGAGTACTGGCCCGTGCTGCTGGGCGAGGACTTCAGGCCGATGGAGCACATGGAGTTCGTGTGGCGCTGGCGCCGCCGCTGGCAGGAGATCGCCTTCGCGCTCGACCAGCCGGTGGAACAGCTGGACGACGAGCGCACTTACCATCCGGAGGCGCTCGACACGCGCGGCGCCATCCTGTCCCTGCCGGCCGAAGAGCGCGCCGAGGCGGACCTCCACGACGTGCCTGCCTACGGCCAGGTCTGGGCGCTGGGCTTCATGTACGCGGTGGAGAGCTGGCCCGGGGACTGGCTGTCGCCACGCGACGCTGATGCGGCCCGGATGCTGGACTCCGCGCTGCAGGACATCGTCGCCCTGACGGAGGACGACACCGGCGTGCCATCGCTTTCGATGTACAGCGAGGACGGCCCGCCCAGCGTGAGCGACGAGCGCCTCGACGCCCTCGGCGCGGCAATCTGGGCGGTGTACGAATTGCGCCAGATGTGGCGCAGCCTGGGTCCGCGCGTGGACCCCGTGCGCAAGGCCCCGGAGCCGGGGCGCAACGATCCCTGCCCCTGCGGCAGCGGCAAGAAGTACAAGAAGTGCCACGGCGCGGGCTGAACGCCGCCCATGCCTGAGGCCGGGTCAGAAGCCTTCAGTCGAAGCTCAGCACCACCTTCATGGCCTGCGAGCGGTCGGCGGCCAGCGCAAAGGCGCGGCCGGCATCGCGGTAGGGCAAGGTCGCGGAGATCAGGGGCTTCACGTCCACCAGCCCCTTGTTCAACAGTTCCACGGCCATGCCGAATTCCTCGTGGAAGCGGAACGCACCGCGCAGGTCGAACTCCTTGGCGACGATGGTGTTGACCGGCAGCTTCATCTCGCCGCCGAGCCCGACCTGCACGATGACGCCGCGCGGGCGCACGGCGCCGAAGGCGCCAAGCAGCGCGCGCTCGTTCCCGCTGGCCTCGAACAGCACGTCGAAGCTGCCCTTGTCCGCTTCGTAGCGCGCCAGCCCCTGCGGGTTCTCCGCCACGTTGATCGTTTCGTCCGCACCGACCTTCAAGGCGCTGCGCAGCGGCGCGGCCGCCACGTCGGTCACGGCGATGTGCGCGGCCCCGGCGCGGCGGGCGGCCATCACGACCAGCGCGCCGATCGGGCCGCAGCCGGTCACCAGCACCCGCTTGCCCACCAGCGAACCGGCGCGCCGCACGGCATGCAGCGCCACCGACAGCGGCTCGGCCAGCGCACCCTCGGCGTCGCTGACGCGGTCGTCCAGCTTGTAGGCCTGGCTGGTCTCGATGACGATCTGCTGGCGGAAGGCGCCCTGCACGTGCGGCATCCGCATCGCGCTGCCGTAGTAGCGCATGTCGAGGCAGTGGTTCTGCAGCCCCTGCTGGCAGTAGCGGCACAGGCCGCAGGGCCGGCTGGGGCTGACCGCGATCCGGTCGCCCGCTGCGAAGCCGGCGACGCGACTGCCGGCCGCCTCGACGACGCCGGCCACTTCGTGCCCCAGCACCATCGGTTCCTGGATGCGCACCGTGCCGAAGCCGCCGTGCTGGAAGTAGTGCAGATCCGAGCCGCAGATGCCGCCGCAGCGCACGCGCACCAGCAACTGGTGCGGCAGCATGTCGGGCGTGGGAATGTCCTCGACGCGCAGGTCGCCGGGAGCGTGAATGACGAGTGCTTGCATGGTTCTCACAGTGTGGCGGTGACGCCGCCGTCGACGTAGAGGATGTGGCCGTTGACGAACTTCGACGCGTCGCTGGCGAGGAACACGGCGGCCCCCGCCAGGTCCTCGACGTCGCCCCAGCGGCGCGAGGGCGTGCGGCCGATCAGCCAGGCGCTGAACTCGGGGTTCTTCACCAGGGCGTCGTTGAGCTCGGTCTTGAAATAGCCCGGGCCGAGCCCGTTGACCTGGATGCCATGCTGGCCCCAGTCGATCGCCATTCCCTTGGTCAGCATCTTGACCGCGCCCTTGCTGGCCGTGTACGGCGCGATGTTCGGGCGGCCCAGCTCGCTCTGCACGGAACAGATGTTGATGATCTTGCCGCGCTTGCGCTGGATCATGTGGCGGGCCACGGCCTGGCCCACGAAGAACACGCTGTCCAGGTTGGTCTTCATCAGGATGTGCCAGTCGGCGTGCGTGAAATCCTCGAGCGGGGCGCGGCGCTGCATCCCGGCGTTGTTGACGAGGATGTCGATGGCCCCGATCTCGCGTTCGATACGCGCCACGCTTTCCGTCACCGCGTTGCCGTCGGTGACGTCGAAGGCAACGGCGTGCACGCTGGCGCCTTCCGAGCGCAGGGCGGCAGCGGCTTCTTCCAGCTTGTCCTTGTTGCGGGCGTTCAGGACGACCATGGCGCCCGCTTGCGCGAGGCCGCGCGCAAGCGCCAGGCCGATGCCGGCGCTGGAGCCGGTGATGAGGGCCGTGCGGCCGGCGAGGTTGAAGCTATCGAGGACGGAATTCAAGCAAAGCTCCTGTTGGGGACGGCGGGGGTGGCAGCCAGCCATTCGAGCACGGCGTCCAGTTGGGCGGAGGCAGGAAGCTCCGCCGCGACGGGGACCACGCCGGCCTCGCCGATGGGCAACTCCAGGGTGGCGAACTGGCTGGTCACCAGGCTGGTCGGAAAGAGATGGCCGGAGCGTGCACCCACCCGCTGGACTGCCGTTACGACGTCGATCTCGACGTACACGAAGCGCAAGCCAGGCACGGCCGCGCGCAATCGGTCCCGGTATTCGCGCTTCAGGGCGGAACAGGTCAGGACCGCGTCGCCGGCGCGCCAGGCCAGCATCTGGCCGAGGCGGTCCAGCCAGGGGAAACGATCGCTATCGTCCAGCGGAATTCCGTCCCGCATCTTTTCCTGGCTGGCCTGCAAGTGATAGTCGTCGCCCTCGATCAGGGGGCAGGCGAGCGCGGACGCGATCCGGGCACCGAGCGTCGACTTGCCGCAGCCCGCCACCCCCATCACCACGATCTTGTGCATCTTCAGTTCACGGCCCGCGCTTCCAGCGCGTCGACGAACGAGCGTTCCCAGCGCCCGTCGCGGATCGCCTGCATGGTCTGCTCCTCCTTGCGCTGCTGCGCCTGGGCCTTCTCCAGCAGCTGCGGCACGTCGGCCTGGGCAAAGGCCACCAGGCCATCCTGGTCGCCCACCACGATGTCGCCGGGATTCACCACCATGCCGCCGATGGACACCGGCACGTTGATCTCGCCCGGGCCGTCCTTGTAGGGGCCGCGATGGTTGACGCCGCGGGCGTAGACCGGGAAGGTGCGTTCGCGGATTTCGGCGACGTCGCGGATGGCGCCATCGAGCACGACGCCGACGACGCCCAGGCTGGCGGCCGCGAACGACAGGATGCCGCCGATCACCGCATTGGTGACGTCGCCGCCGGCGTCGATCACGATCACGTCACCGGGGCGGCAATAGTCGAGGGCGCGCAGGAAGGTGAGGTTGTCGCCGCCGCGGCAGCGCACGGTGACGGCGGTGCCGGCCAGCGGCGCCGGCTTGTGGTACGGGTGCAGGCCGACGCTGCCGGTGCTGCGGTGCAGGTTGTCGCTCAGGATGGCGACGGGGATTTCGCGCAGCAGCGCGATGATCTGCGGGTCGGCCTGGGCGGCGGAGGGAAAGCGGCGGGCGCCGGTGGCGGTCATGGCAAGGTCCTTTCGGTGGAGGTTCAGTCGAGGGCGGCAACCGCGCGCGCGATCCGCCGGCAGCCTTCCCGCAGCGTTTCGATCGAGGTCGCGATGGAAAGCCGGAAGTAGGGGGAGAGCCCGTAGGCGGTGCCGGCAACCACCGCCACGCCTTCGGTTTCCAGCAGGTACATGACCACGTCGCCGTCCTCGGCCAGCTTGCGGCCTTGCGGCGTGGTGCGGCCGATCAGGCCGCCGCAGTTCACGTACAGGTAGAAGGCGCCGTCGGGCGTCCGGCAGCTGAGGCCGGGAATCGCATTGAGGGCGGCGAGGGTTTCGTCGCGGCGCTGCCGGTAGACGGCCACGCTTTCGCGCACGAAGCCCTGGTCGCCGCTGAGTGCCGCGGCCGCCGCAGCCTGGCTGATCGAACAGCAGTTGCCGGCGGACTGCGACAGCAGCGTGTCGAGTGCCTGCACCAGGTCACGCGGCCCAGCCACCCAGCCGATCCGCCAGCCGGTCATGGCATAGGTCTTGGAAACGCCGTTGACGGCCAACGTGCGGTCGCGCAGTTCCGGCGCGGCGTTCAGCAGGTGCGGCGTGCGTTCGCCGTCGAAGCGGATGTGTTCATAGATGTCGTCGGTCATCACCAGCACGTCCGGATGCCGCGCCAGCACCTGGGCCAGCCCGCGGTATTCCTCCAGCGTGTAGCTGGCGCCGGTGGGGTTGCTCGG
>JAQGMU010000430.1 GCA_028292195.1 Ramlibacter sp.
GCGCGGTCTGCATGGCGGCGGTGCTGTACGTGTTCCGCACGCTGGTGAACGACGACATCCCGCTCAATGCCGGCTGCCTGAAGCCGCTGAAGGTGATCATCCCCGACGGCTGCATGCTCAATCCGCATCCGCCGGCCTCGGTGGTGGCGGGCAACGTCGAGACTTCGACCTGCATCACCAACACGCTCTATGGCGCGCTGGGCGTGATGGCGGCGGGCCAGTGCACCATGAACAACTTCACCTTCGGCAATGCCCGCCACCAGTACTACGAGACGATCTCGGGCGGCAGCGGCGCGGGGGACGGCTTCGACGGCACCAGCGTGGTCCAGACCCACATGACCAACTCACGCCTGACCGACCCCGAGGTGCTGGAGTTCCGCTTCCCGGTGCGGCTGGAAAGCTACGAGATCCGGCAGGGCTCGGGCGGCGCCGGCCGCTGGCACGGCGGCAACGGCGGCGTGCGGCGGGTGCGCTTCCTGGAGCAGATGACGGCCAGCATCCTGTCCAACGGCCGCAAGGTGCCGTCGTTCGGCATGGCGGGCGGGCAGCCGGGGCAGGTGGGGATCAACCGGGTGGTGCGCGCGGATGGCAAGGTGGAGGAGCTGGCGCACATCGGGTCGGCGGAGATGGCGCCGGGGGATGTCTTTGAGGTGCACACGCCGGGCGGCGGCGGCTACGGGAAGGAATGAAAAAAGCGGCCCGCGGGCCGCTTTTTCGTTGGAGGCTGGCTGCCTTACTTCTTCGCGCTGGCAGCCGGCTTGGCGCTCGCGGCCGGCTTGGCGGCAGCAGCGGCAGCCTTGTCTTCCTTCTTGTCAGCCTTGGCCACGGCCTTGTCTTCCTTCTTTTCGGCCTTCGCTGCGGCCTTGGCTTCCTTCTTCGCTTCCTTCTTGGCTTCGGCGGCCTTCTTGTAGGTGTCGCCCTTGACCGTCAGGCCTTCGGACGACAGCTTGGCGGCGCTGCCCTCGCCAATGCCCTTGACGCGCGTGATCAGGTCTTCCCAGCTCTTGAAGTCACCCTTCTTGCGCTCGTCGACGATGCGCTTGGACATGGTCGGACCGATGCCCTTGACGGAGTCCAGTTCGGCCGCGGTGGCCTTGTTCACGTCGACGGCTGCAAAGCAGGCGGCGGCGTAGAGCATGGCCAGGATGACCAGGATTTTCTTCAGCATGCAGTTCTCCTCAACTGGGGATGACGCGGGCCCGACGGGCCGGCTGATCCCTCAACGGGCGGGGTCGGAGGAAAGTTGACGGTGTTGGGGGAACCCCGTAGGGCCGGAATGGTGCGCGGCCAAGCCGCACACCGTGCCTTAGTCGCGCGCAGCCAACACCTGCATGTACTTCGCCACGCCGGTCGCCACGTCGGCGAAGACGTGGTCGCAGCCCGCGTCGCGCAGCGCCGTCAGGTCGGCCTGGGTGTAGCACTGGTACTTGCCGATCAGGGCATCCGGGAACGGGACGTATTCCAGCAGGCGCTGGTGCACCGCGGCAGCCGCGTCCGGCACGCCGCCCCCATTGAGGCTGTTCACCACCGCCACCGCCACGTCGTTGAACGGCTGCGCCCGGCCGGTGCCCAGGTTGAAGAGGCCGGACTTCTCCGGGTGGTCGAAGAACCACAGGTTGACCGCCACCACGTCGTCGACGAACACGAAGTCGCGGGTCTGCTCGCCCGGCCCGTAGCCGCCGTAGTCGCCGAACAGCTTGACCTTGCCCTGTTCCGCGAACTGGTTGAACTGGTGGAAGGCCACGCTGGCCATCCGGCCCTTGTGCTGTTCGCGCGGGCCGTAGACGTTGAAGTAGCGAAAGCCCACGACCTGGCGCGCCTTGCCCTTGATTCCTCGCATGAAGTCCTCGCCGCAGTCGCGCCGCATGCGCTGGTCGAACAGCAGCTTGCTGTAGCCGTAGACGTTCAGCGGATGCTCGAACTCCGGCGTTTCGCGGAAGGTGTCCGAGCCGCCGTAGACCGCGGCCGACGACGCGTACAGCAGGCGCGTGCCGCGCTCCTGGCAGGCGTTGAACAGCGACAGCGACACGCCGTAGTTGTTCTGCATCATGTACTTGCCGTCGGTTTCCATCGTGTCGCTGCAGGCGCCCTCGTGGAACACGGCGTCGATCTTGCCGAAGCCGCCGGCGGCGAAGCTGGAATAGAAGTCGTCGGCGTCGACGTAGTCCTCGATCTGCAGGTCGGCGAGGTTGCGGAACTTGTCGCCCTGGGTCAGGTCGTCGACGGCGATGATGCCGGTGATGCCGCGGGCGTTCAGGCCCTTGACGATGTTGCTGCCGATGAAGCCGGCCGCGCCGGTAACGACGACTCGCGTCATGCAAAAAGCTCCTCGTACGAAACGGTGGCGGTGCCGAACTTGCCCACGACGATGCCGCCGGCCTTGTTGGCGATCGGCACGGCGTCGCGCAGGCTCAGGCCCGCCGCGGCCATGGCGGCCAGGGTGGCGATGACGGTGTCGCCGGCGCCGGTGACGTCGAACACCTCGCGCGCCTGCGCCTTCACGGTGAAATCGCCCTGGGCGTCGTACAGCGTCATGCCTTCCTCGCTGCGCGTGACCAGCAGCGCGCCCAGGTCCAGCGAGGCGCGCAGGTTCTGCGCCTTGGCGCGCAGCTCCTCCTCGCTGCTCCAGCGGCCCACCACGTCCTGCAGTTCGGCGCGGTTGGGCGTGAGGACGCTGGCGCCGCGGTAGCGGCTGTAGTCGTGGCCCTTGGGATCGACCAGCACCACCTTGCCGGCGGCGCGGGCGGCCGCGATCATGACCGGAATGTGGGCCAGCCCGCCCTTGCCGTAGTCGGAGAACAGCACGGCGTCGTGCTCGGGCACCAGCGCGGAGAAGGCCTCGTTCTGCAGCGCCAGCACCTCGTGGTCCGGCTCGTTTTCGAAGTCCATGCGCAGCAGCTGCTGCTGGCGGCCGATGACGCGCAGCTTGACGGTGGTGCGCAGGGCCGGGTCGCGCTTCAGGTGGGTGTGGATGCCGGTTTCCTTCAGCAGGGATTCCAGCAGGCGGCCCGGTTCGTCGTCGCCGACGACGCCCAGGAAGCTGGCCTGCGCGCCCAGGGTGCTGACGTTGTAGGCCACGTTGGCGGCGGCGCCTATGCGCTCTTCCTCGCGCGTCACCTTCACCACCGGCACCGGCGCTTCCGGCGAGATGCGTTCGACGGCGCCGTGCCAGTAGCGGTCCAGCATGGCGTCGCCCACCACCAGCACGCGGGCCTGGGCGAGTTGTTGCTTGGTCGGGTTCATAGTTCTTCCACCCTGCGGGCGGGGTAGCTGTCCCAGCTCTGGCAGCCCGGGCATTGCCAGAAATGGGTCTTGGCCTCGAAGCCGCAGGCGGCGCAGCGGTAGCGGGTGAGCGGCTTCACGGCGTGGTCCAGCGCCCGCTGCACGTCGGCGTGATGCTCCTCGTGTTCCAGCGTCTCGCCGGCAATCCACTTGGCGGCGGCCACCAGCGAGGGCTCGCGCTTCAGGTGCTGCACGTAGCGGCCGCGGGCCGTGTCGGCGTCGCCATCGAGGGCGGCGATGCCGTCCAGGACGTCGAGCGAGGGCGTGTGTTCGTAGCTGCCCTCCAGGATGGCGCGGGCTTCCGCCTCGCGGCCGCATCCCGCCGCCACCTCGGTCAGCGGCCTGGCCAGCAGCGGCACGGCCGAGGGCACCGCCTGGGCCAGCTCGGACAGCAGCGTCCAGGCGCCCTGCGGGTCGCCGGCGCGCCGGCGCAGGGCGGCCAGTTCCATGCGGGCGCGCGGCGCCTTGGGCGCGGTCTTGACGGCGCGCTCCAGCAGTTGGCGGGCGTCGTCCGGCGCGGCGTTGGCGGCCTGTTCGCACAGGTAGTGCGCCAGCCGGCCGGCGAACTGGCCACCGCTGCCGGCGGCCTCCAGCTTGCGGGCGATGTCCGCCGCCTGCACCCAGTCGCGCGAGCGTTCGTAGATGGACAGCAGGGCCAGCAGCGCCTGTTCCTCGTAGGCACTGCCTTCCAGCTTGCGCAGCGCCTCTTCGGCGCGATCGAGCAGGCCGGCCTTCAGGTAGTCCAGCGCCAGTGCGTGCTGGGCCCGGTGCCGGTCGGCCCGGCTCAGGTCCGCGCGCGACAGCAGGTGCTCGTGCACCCGCACCGCGCGCTCGTACTCGCCGCGGCGGCGAAACAGGTTGCCCAGCGCGAAGTGCAGCTCGGAGGTGTCGGGGTCGTTCTGCACCGCCTCGATGAAGGCATCGATGGCCTGGTCCTGCTGCTCGTTCAGCAGGAAGTTCAGGCCGCGGAAATACGCCTTGGGGGCGAGCCGGTTCTCGATGCGCAGCTGGCGCAGGTCCAGCCGAGAGGCGAGCCAGCCCAGGCCGAACGCGATCGGCAGGCCCCAGAGCAGCCAGGTGAGGTCAAAGTCCATGCGGATTGCCGGCCCGGGTCTGCGGGCCCATCAGCGTGCTGGCGTTGGCTTCGTCGCGCGCCAGCCGTGCCGCCCGCCGGTGCGCCAGCCAGCGCGGCACCATGCCCAGCGCGCCGATGGCCAGGCCGGCGGCAAACGCGGCCAGCACCACCAGCACCAGCGGCGCCGTCCACTGCGTGCCGAAGAAGAAGTGCACGGTGACGTCCTGCTGGTTGTTCAGGGCGAAAGCGAACAGCGTAAAAAAAATGGCTGCCTTGAGCAGCCATGCGATGTATTTCATTGGGCTCTCCGGGTCGGGAGATTCTAGGGCCCTAGCCCCTCTTCTCCAGTTCCTTCGTCCGTTCGTCCACCGCCTCGCGCAGGGCCTTGCCCGGCTTGAAGTGGGGAACCCGCTTTTCCGGGATGTGCACGCTCTCGCCCGAACGGGGATTGCGGCCCATGCGCGGGGGGCGCCGGTTGATGGAGAAGCTGCCGAAGCCCCGGATCTCGATGCGGTGGCCGCGCACCAGCGCTTCGCTCATCGCGTCAAGAATGGTCTTGACGGCGTATTCAGCGTCGCGATGGGTCAGCTGGCCGAACCGGTTGGCCAGTTCTTCGACGAGGTCGCTACGGGTCATATGCAGGAGGGGCTAGGGTCTAGGGCCTAGGGGTTAGGGAAACATCCCCACCACCCTGGTCCCCAGCCCCTAGCCCCTGGTCCCTTACTGCTTGTCGTTGCTATCCAGCTTGGCCCGCAGCAGCGCGCCCAGGCTGGTCGTGCCGGCGTTCTCGCGCGAGGACTGCTGGCTCAGGTTGGCCATCTGGCCCTGCTCGTCGAGCATGTCCTTCTGCTTGATGGACAGCTGGATGTTGCGCGTCTTGCGGTCGATGTTGACGACCACGGCCGTGACTTCGTCGCCTTCCTTCAGCACGTTGCGCGCGTCTTCCACGCGGTCGCGGCTGATTTCCGAGGCACGCAGGTAGCCCATGATGTCCTGGCCCAGGTCGATCTCGGCGCCCTTGGCGTCGACGGTCTTGACCTTGCCCGTCACCGACGAGCCCTTGTCGTGCACCGAGGTGAAGGTGGAGAACGGGTCGCCATCCAGCTGCTTGTTGCCCAGGCTGATGCGCTCGCGGTCGACGTCCTCGCCAAGCACCAGGGCTTCGACTTCCTGGCCCTTCTTGTAGTTGCGAACGGCGGCTTCGCCGGTCTCGCTCCACGAGAGGTCGGACAGGTGCACCAGGCCGTCGATGCCGGCGGCCAGGCCGACGAACACGCCGAAGTCGGTGATCGACTTGATCGGGCCCTTGACGCGGTCGCCGCGCTTGGTGTTCTGCGCGAATTCCT